>NZ_JAPMAL010000031.1:0-118293 GCF_026343935.1 Paraburkholderia sp. CNPSo 3076
TCCGATACAGCACACGGCTATAGCGACGCTTGGTCTTGCGGTTCGAACGCGGCGGGATTACGGCCTTCGCACGCGTAGTGCGGATACTCTCCACAAAGGCGTTCGAGTCGTAGCCCTTGTCAGCGATGACCGCACCGGTGCGCAAATGCTCAACCAGTTCATTCGCGCACGAAATATCGGAAACTTGTCCCTCGGTGGCAATCAACCGCAGGGGGCGTCCGGCGTCATCGACGGCCAGGTGCAACTTGGTGGTCAGTCCACCTCGCGAGCGACCGAGCGCTTGCGGACCGTTTTTTTTGAGCTCCGGACGAATGCTGGTGTGCGCGCACGATGGTCGAATCGATCAACACATGCTTGATCTCGGTTTCGTCGGCCACGGCGAGGATCACGCGTTCCCACACACCCTTGCGACGCCACCTGGAGAAACGCATGTACACCGTATGCCATCGGCCGAACGCCTTCGGCAAATCGCGCCACGGGCAGCCGGTCCGGCCGATCCAGAGGACAGCTTCGACAAACCAACGATTGTCGGTCGCCGTTCGCCCTGGATCGCCTTCTTTGCCTGGCAAGACGGATTCGATTCGTGCCCATACTTCATCGCTCAACAACGTTCGAATCATCTTGGCCTGCTCGCGCAAAAGACAAGATGTAAACACATTTCATCGAATGTAAACAGACCCTAGGCTATTCACATAAACGAAATTGTAAACGGCCGTCCTCACTCGAGATGTTTGCCGTTTGGCAACGAGTGAAGACGGCCGTTCGTCCCCTGCGTGGCAACCCGCAGACTCAGATGTTCTCCGCCGCCGACGCAGCCACGGTGGCGGAATCGAGCTCGCTTTTAGCAGCCGCTTCCCGTATGGCGGCCTTGGGCACGCGCTTCGCGGGCGCCGTCTTCTTCGGTGCCTGTGCTCGGACAGACGGCTTCTTCCCTGGCACCTTTTTCACCGCAGCGTCTGCCTTCGGTGCGGCCTTAGCGGTCACGGCCCGTCGAGCGACCTTCTTCGCAACCTTCTTCGCCGCTGTTGCCTTCTTCGCAACCGTGCTGCGTTGCGCAGCGGCCGGTTTCTTCGCAGTCGCGGTTACCTCGTTCTCAGCAATCAAGAATTTTGAAGGATCCTTCGCACCCGCAATCCATGCCGGTGCGCGGCCGCGACCACTCCAAGTGGCGCCGCTTTTAGGATCCCGATATTTGGGAGGCTGTGGTCCCCGCACGTAGTTGCCAGCTTTCGCGGCTTTCTTTGCAGGAGCCGCCGACGTGGCAGATGCCCCGCTGACAAGGAACTTGCTTCGGTCCTTCGCATTGGCAATCCATGCCGGCGCGCGGCCGTGCCCAGTCCAGGTTGCACCAGATTTCGGGTCACGGTACTTTGCAACTCCAGCAGTTTGCTTGTCAGAGACGTTCGCACTCGGCTTACGACCGCGTCGCTTTCCGCCAACATACGAATCAATGTCCGCAGTCGTGACGCCATGCTTTTCCATAAGGGCACGAATCTTCTCGAGAACGCTGGAAGATTGCTTCTTGGCGATGTCTTCCGCCTGCGACTGAAGTTTCGCAATCTTGGCGTGTATGGTTTGCAGAGTAGCCATTGCCTTCCCTTGGTGTGGATAATGAGTCGCACTATGCCACACAGTGAGCCAGATTTGCTTAGGGAATGCAGATATAGGAGATGTGCTGTATTAAACTTTGTAACGAGGGCAACGCGTGTTGCGCCGCATGACAGAGATAGAGTTTCCGCGTGCCCCCGATAGCGAACCATAGAAGTTGCGACGCAACGCTCTACTGCCAGACGCCGGCACGTCTTGGATGACAGTGTGTTTGGCTGTTTCAAGTGAATTCCAAATCGCGGATGCGCGTGCAGCCGCGGGGCAAAGGTTGGATTTCGGCTGACTGATTTCGATGAAAGGTACTGATTTATGGACAGCGCACCTGCGCAAATGAGCTTCGACTTGCAAGAGGTTGCACAGTTGAAATCTGTCGCGGTCCGCGGTCGCACCTACGCCAATCGCGTCAGTCTCGTACTCGCGCTTCGACTTTTGGGCCAGTCCGGGCAACATCTTGACCCCAGTGCAGTGATGCTCGAACTTGACTACCTTGAGGGACTTCGCCCAACGTCGCGGACAAAGGCCGAAGCCCCGTTCAAAGGGCAGCATCTTGAACCGTTTTGGCACAAGCATTTCACGTCCAGTCGGCACGTCACAACGAACATTGGAATAAGGTGGAATCTTCCCGGCGGCGGCAACAAAGATCTCGCCCGGATGATCAACGACATTGCCCGGGAGCACGGCGATCATCCAGAACAATGGATCAACCGGTTTGTGCATCGCCTTGTCGTTGGCGGGTACGAGGAGCGAGCAGCGCGTGGACTCACAGGCGACTGGATAATCTATGTCAAGCACGCCGATGCCAATTACTACCTTGACCTCGCGACTCATGAGGAAGGTAGTCAGGACGAAGCCGAAAATCTGGCGCAAAAGCTCCGCAAAGGATGCGCCTGGGAATTTCCCTTCCTTTTCACTGAGTAAATATCGGAGTCGAGCCGCGCCACGCTGAAGGCGCATGGCCATCGCACGCGGTCTTGCTCGCGCCGAGAGTATAGGTCGTCGTCGGACGTTTGCAACTGCTCGCACCCTTAACCAAGCGGGTTGCATCCTCCAGCGAGGAGCGAGTACGCGCTTCATGCCGGAAGCACCTCTATCGCCCGCACATCGATGTATTCTAGCCCGCCGGCCCAATGGAACAGTTGCGCGGCACTGCAGCTGGTCCTAGGTTGCTGGCAACCAACGCACACACTATTCCCGATCGCGCCAAGCACTAAGAAACCGTCCCGGCTCACGTGCTCTCGACAGTCTTCATTACTGTTTTCGTGCTTGGCGTTGCATTATTTGCGGCCGCTGCTTTGGCTGCTGACGCTTTCCTCGGGGACTGACTTCTTAGTCGCTAGCCTCGAAGACTGGGCGCCTCTTGTGAGTGGTAGGATGAGAATGTCCCGATCAGCAGATTGTCCAGAAGACAGTCTTCCGATCAGGACATGATAAATCGAGGCACCCAAACCGCGCTTACTGGAAATTCATCCAAAAGAATTGAATTGCCTGCGCGTCCGAGGGATTGTTCGGATCGGGCATCGCGAATGGGAACGCCAACAGCGTGTTGTTGTTGTTCGGATCGACCATGTTGAGGTAGCTAAGTTGCCCGTCGAAAGGTTGCGAACCGTCATCCGCACCGAGCGGAAACATGTGGTACTCACCATACTGGGCGTCGGCATACGCGCAGTTCCACATGAGTGCAGGTTGTAGAAAGAATGCGAGAGGTGCCGGATTGTTGTTAAACGACGGCCGCTCGAGGATGAATTCGGCTGTCGTGCCTGTGAATCCTGTACTCCTCTTGCCACCCGCAGACTCGGGAGAGGTGGGATACGTGCCCATGAAACTGGCGCCGTTGGTCGCGTTGGTCAAATAAAACCAGACGTTGTTATCCTGCGGCGTGAGGCCGCCCCAGTCTCCGTCCTGGTAAAAGGTCGTACCGTACGGGTCGGCTACCCAGATGTCGACGGAGATCTGGTCGCCTGGATTTACAGGAAATCCAGGAACCACCCACCAACTCCACGGCAATGATTCCATCCACATGTAATAGGTAGTGATTTCCCAGAAGAACAGGTTGTAACACTCGGATCCCGTACCGGCTTGATAGAGGTCTCCGGCACCATTGTCGAGACCGACCCACTCTGAGAGAGCCGAGAAAGGTGGCCCGTTGTCGAGCGTGAAGACCAGCGGCGTGTTCCATTCCGCCTGGATCGCCGCGAACTGATTGATTGGATTCTGGTACCAAGCACCGGTCCAGTTTGGGGAGTTGGCGTTGGCTTGCGAAGCTGCCGCCTGGGCCAAGGAACGTTTTGCCGTCGCGCGTTCGCCATCCGGCACCTTGATTCCTTCAGGCGCCCGCATATATTTCGACCGACTGTGCTCGGGGTGCGCCACTCGACGCGTGTCGACCTTGGTGAACGAGCGCAATACGTTCCTTAACCATCGCGAATACTGCGCCGGCGACCGCTGAGGATCGGGCCTCGGCGGGTAGCCCTTCGCCAGAAGTTCAGCATTCGTTGGCGCCAACGGGTCACCTTCGAGAGGCCCGCGAACATCGCCTAGGACGACGGCTCCGGAAGCTAATTCCGGCGCACTCAGCGACTGCGTGTAGCGGACCTCCGTCCCAAGCGAAACAACGTGCAATTCAGCGTGGCCAGCGCAATGGCATTCAAGGTGGAACTCGGTCGGTGTGGCACCATTGAGCGCACGCGCGTAAAAGCGGACGATGCCCCCGCTGTCGGCATCGAGTTGAATGCGGCGCTCTGGCGCCTCAGGATGGTAGAAGTAACAGACAGATTCCGGCTTGACCCCGACCGTGACCAGGGTTGCCTGGGCTGGAGGAACTAGCCGCTCAAAACGCTTGCCGGCGGCAATCGGCCCTCGCGTCGTCCCATGATCGGATCCCGAATCGACGGGTGGTGGCAGCGGTAGTGTGGGCGACGCCTTTGCGGAATTCTCGCTACGCATCTTGCTCATGTTTGTCTCCAATAACGGACGCTCGAAATCTGGAATTGGACCGCGCACGTTGGCGCGGACGGGGGGCGCACCAGAGTTGAACTGCTGGTGCGCGGCCGCCACCGACACAAGGCCACCCGCGAAGACCTCGCCTTTGTGTCGATAGCGTCCCGCCGAGTTTCTGACCTGAATTCAGGTAACACCATGGAGACAAAGTGAAGAAGACCTGAATTCTCATCACACCCGGGTGACGTTACTGTGGCGTATTGCGAGATACCGTTCCACGGCGCGCAAGATTCATAAAATGGTCAGCAAGTTCGCAAATAAATCACAGCGACCAGTTCCGAATCACCTTAGACAGTGCACGATTTCCTTTAAATCAAGTTTAAGTGAACATCAGTTCAAGTATGCACGTGCGGCACTCCGAGCGAACCTCCGAGAAGCTGATATGCATGAAGCGCTCGTCTCGCTCCTGCCTTCCCCCGTCACGTGCGAGCCTCTGACGCATTGGCCAAGGCTTCAGTACCTCGTCCCGCCTCCGCCGCCGAAAGATCAAACCCTTCTGAGTGTGGTGACGACTTCGAGACTACAACGCTGCCCGACGCATCGTCGGCAAGCAGCGTTCCCAATGAACTGAGTGCACGACATACACCTGCCCGTCAATAGTGAAATGTGTCCGGACGCACATTTCTCAGCGAAAGCCCCGTCACATCGAGATACCTATCCTAATATTCAAGAGCCGTTTGTTCGAATTTCAAGACCTTGCACGCCGCCAACAAGGCTCCTCGAATCGGTCCGACATTGAAACTATCGACCTGCGACTGATTCAGTATGTATGAATCGCATTTTCACCCTAGGTGACGCAGTTTAGATCGTGTTGACGCAACCGTTCGCCCGACGCTGTCGCGCGGCGCACCTAGTTACGTGTAGCTTTCGAAAGCCAACAACTCTTTGCTGGAGACGCACATGACCACAGGTATTCAAGCTCGGTCCCCCGCGGACGAGTTGCTTGAGGCAGCCGAGCAGGCAGCTGCAGACCTCGGAATTCCCGGAGCTGTGGTCAGGAAGATAAGAATCGAACTCTCGACGGCAACAGGTCCAGTCTGCCCACCCCCAACCAAACCTGTGTTGAGGGGACGAGTTGAATCAGATGGCACCATAGTGTACGAATACGTATGCGAGTAGTGAGCCTGTTCGTATCTGAGCATTGGTTCTCCATCGCTGTCGCTGGAGTGGTGCTTTGCGTGCTTTACGCCTGCGTACAGTTTATCGCGCTCAGACGACGGGGCCCAAAAGATGCGACCAGCAATGGGATCATCGTCGGGAACGCCAAAGCCTTCGATAACCGCTCCCTTCAGCTGCGGATAGAACGATTGAGCGCCAGTCTTTCTGCGCTAAAGACAGTCAATCAAAATATCACCGATAGCCTGTCTTTGATGCAAGGCGATACTTCATCGGACACGCTTCACTCACTGGCAGTTGGCCTCAACGTTAAAGAGACGACTGAGCACGCCGAAACACCCTCCAAAACCTCCTCAAAGACGTCGAAAGAGAAGCCGGAAACGAAGCCAGAATCCCGCAATTCTGAGCCGAACGAAGACAAGAAAATCGACGTCGGCCTGGCGGCAAGCGACCTGTTGGGTAGTCAGCTTAACCTCGCCTCGCAGATCATGAATCTCGAGTTGCTGTACGAGCGCTCCCTGACGGACCGTATGTTTGACAATGGCACCCGGATTCAAACGGTCCTCGGCTTTCAAGTTTCAGTCAATCCTCAAGCAGGAGACGAGAACTGCGTTGCGGTCGTAGAGGTTGGCGTTCGGGTTCCCGAAAGCAACGATTCAATCTCTTTGGTTGCACTGATCCCACAGGAAAGGACCTACAACACACTACTTGTGAACACCAAAGCCTACTCACTGGGTGGCTCAGCCGTCGCGAAGATGTTGAAGATTGGTGCGGGTAGCAGACACAGATTTCGGCAACTATATGTTCATCGTGACTCGGATACGATAGCGTTTGAACGCGGACAGGACACTGTGCCGCGCTTTTTTCCTCCACATCAACCGTCCTCAATCTTCGGCTGGGAATTTCGGCCTGTCTTGGGCGCAAGTTGCGTTACAGCCGGAACCCGACAAATGTTAGCCGTAGTAGCAATTCCGAAAAAGGATGTGACCCAAACCGGTGAAGTTCTCCTGCAGATCCGGACACGCACCTATTGGCGCCGGTATAACCGGCGGACCTTGACGTCTCGGCCCAGGTGGCGTTTTTTGCCATGGAAGGTCGACGATTCGAAGCTTGTCCTTGGTGAACCACAAAATCTCGCCATCCCTAATAACGCGAAGACACAATCCAACCTCGCGCCAACGATCAACAAAATCCGGTGGGTACACTCAGGACCAGACCAGGCTACAGTGATCGTGGAGGGAACAAACTTCTTCTCCGGCACCAAAGTCACAGTCGGCGGAAAGACGTTCTGCGAAGAACAGGGTACGTTAACACTAAAGTCGGAACAGGCGCTGGAGTTCACCACTGCCATCGTTTCACTTTCTATCGGAGATGCTGTCTTGAATGGGCGTTTCGGTCCGTCATTCAGACTTGAAGTGCCACCGGGAAGCAGGCCGATGCAAGGCTTCTATATTGCAAGAGCATCAATCAGACCAAGTCGATACACTAGAAAATTCCGTGTCGCAATTGATGTGAAATGCCCAAATAATGAAGGCGATGGCCAACCTGTCGATCTCACAACAAAACTATTTGAAAATATGCCCGACCCGATGCTACTTGTTGGGGACGAAACTGTCCCGCCACCCTATGACTATGAAAATCTAACTTCGGAAACCGACCCAACCAATCCGAACCAACCAATCAATCCGAGCCAGCCAATCAGCACGGGGAAATTCATACGGGTGGGTGCGTGGATTAGCGCCAAAACACTGGCAATCAACCCATCTATTACTTTCACGGCGCCTTTTTGTGGGTCCGAATTCATCGCATCGTTCCCGTTGAGTTTTTCGGAACCTTCAATTTCGAGGCTTGGAGGCGATGAAGTGAAGTCTGTCTTTAGGATCGCGCACCCACTTGGCTTCGCTACTTCAATCACCGTTGACCTTGACAAGACCTATACGACGGAGCCAGAACTGAAGAAGGCCAGTGCGGTGGATTATCGATTTGAAATCGATACGGCTATTGCCAGAAAATATCAAAACATAATAATTCGCATTGGAACTGCTGAACCCTACCTGCTTCCGATGCCGATAGAACCAACGCCCCCACTACATCCGGTCATTATTAACGACTTCAAGCCACCTCGAATAATCAGTCTAAGTCGCGGTCCCGTGGAATGGTCGGGAACAGATCTCAACGGAATCGCCAGTGTAGCGCTTTACCCCGCAGACTCCCAACCCGCGCAACCAGCCACGGCAGGCCAAGATTTACCCGGTGGAATACCAGCCGACTTCGCTGTCTATGATCTCAACAAACGGATCGAAGTTTTTTTCAGCGAGAGAAGCACCGCAAATCCAGGCAAGGCCACTGTCGCGTTCACTACCGTATCAGGCACAGTAATCAAAGTGCCAATGCACATATTGCCCGACGACTCGACCCCAAAAACAGTATGAACGCGTGCCGTGGTCGCCCTGTCGACGAATCGTCGACTGTGTGACGGGGGCCTAGTTGGGTACTCCAATCTCTCTCGACGAGGAACATGGGGATGTGAGTCGAAGCAGCCAGTCCGATAAGCGTCTAAACGGGTTCATCGACAGCCTCAATCGGCCAACGTGTGACGCACGTGAGCGCAACAAGCAAGCGATGATGCAGCTAGCGAGTATGGTGGGCGGAGAATCAGAATGACCCTGCTTGAGCCCACTCCGTTGCTCGCCGGTAGCGCAACTCCAAGCTCAACTCATCGAACGACAGCACAACTGCGGACGCTATGCAGATTGCTTTCGCATCGCCCCCGTCGGTCGTCAACGTCGCTGAACTTCCACTGCATGTGCCCTATCATGCCTCGCGAGCCGCGTGAACGTCCGCGAGCCATTCTCGGATGCGCCGTTGAGCGCTAACATCGCTGATACCTTGTGCTCCATCAAGTAAGAGGAAGTGGTTCACCAGCGATCCAGGCTCTGGTCCGAAATGATAGGCGCCGTGCGCGGCGTCATCGAGAGCTAACCAGTGCCGTAGCCCCTTACCAAGTGCGAAGCTGCTAATGACGTAGGTCCGATCCGTCCCGTCCAACACGTAGCTCAAGCGCGGCTTGACGTCTCGCGTCGAACCTACGACCCTGAGAGCCAAGCTGGGCGGAAGGTACGAGCCGACTACGCCTACCGGCAGTGTCTTTATCCACGAGGTGGTCAAGACAATTTCGACCGCTGGATATGGCTCGAGAAGATCGGCAAGGAGTGGAGCGAACTCCAACAGAGGGCGCCCAGTGTCGAGGGTGATTTCGCCGTCGTCGCCCAGATAGGAATGTCCGATATGCAACGTTCCGTCGAAGTCCAGAAACAGCGTCGGCGTGATGTTATTGAGCACCAACGGTATCGCCTTCAAGTGCCGGACGACGGAGGATTCCGGCTGCGCTTTCCAAACGGGCTCGTAGGTGTGGCCAACGGCTGCCATCGCCGTAACTGCATCGTCTTTCGGCAGAACGAGCATCGCAAGGCCAAAATCATTCAGCACCTTGAGTAAGTCCACCGTCTCGACAGACAACCCGTCCTCAAGGCGACTTAACGCTCCGACTGGAACGTCAACCAGCTCAGACGCGTAGAGGAGATCGAACTCCCACGCGTGCCGCCTGCTACGGATCAGTTGTCCGATTCCCTTAAGGTCTGTCGCCAATGGGCATGCCTTCGAATCTGGCTTTGACGAGGCAGGCGACATGACTTCCCCCTTCCCAAATACGACACGCCGATCTTGTGCGGTTGCGCGGGCTTACCAAGCGAGCAGGACACGCAAACGACTTACCAACCAACCCAGTTCATCTTCGGACAGCCAGCTCTTGCGCGTCAGGGCTGCCTGGACGCGCCCGAGGACTTCTTCGCTCGATTTCTGAGGATGTTTGGCAGCGTCCTTCATGGCAACCCGCCCAAGTTGCTTCGCCAGATCCTCGCAGACCAGCCAACGTTCGTGCCGCTCGGCAGGACCGTCGCCCCCAACGTACACACCATCGCAAAGGACCGCACAGGGTCTTCGGCTGGGCGCCGGGCACGACGCCTAACGTCCGCCGCCACGGGAAATTGGCGGGTGCTGAGTCGATGTCCATCGTCGTCCGTCAGCGGTATATTTCGCCCAACGAGGCGAAGATCCTCGTCGACGAAATCGGAACAAACGTCACGGTTTCATTTTAGACAGTGTCCGCAGTTTTGCAAGGCGGCACAATGGTGCTAAGGTCAAGCGTCGTCAGTCGCGACACCACTTTCAGCTGCGGCGGCTAGGACATGGAAATCAATGTAACGATCGAGGTTCGAACTCCGCAGCACCGTCATACACTGAAGAAAAAGGGTAAGGGAAAATGTTCCCGCGGCCAGATGCGAACCAAGAGTCTTCTCGGTTGTCGTGACACCGATTGACGACAACCGCCTAACCAACTCGGACACCGTAATCCAAGGTTGCTCCGAAAGCTCCACAGCCATAACCGCGCGGGCACGCGCTTCCCACGTGCCTGTCATTGCAAGGGGCGCCATCCAGAGGCGCGGCGCGCCGGCTTCCGTCGCGTGCAGAATCTGAAGGAGCAGCGTGAACCGGGCCGAACCGCGAGCTACTCGAGCGATAAGCGCGCGCTCAGTATCCTCGATTCCCAGTGAATTTAGGACTACGGCTAAATCTCCATAACTGCAATCCGCCCGAGCCAAGGCAACGCGGATAACTCGCGCAGCCAAGTTGGCCCAAGACGTGGGCACTTCACCCATCAATCCTTCTTGCGTTTTCTGCATTTCCGCCTAAAGTGAAGGAATCGCGCCGACGAAACCATGACGTTCGTATCAAATTCTGACATTCACTAACACGCGCACATGTAACGATACGACGCCGAATGTCTAATCCTACAACAAGGGGCAGACGTACATTCAAGATGTTAATAAACACCAGAGAAAATAATAGCCAGAATCCCTGCGGCACCGGAACGCACAACACCGATGCACAACGTGTGACACGCCCGAGCACAACTCACACAACCATGGAGAGAGGTATACGGTGTCGATTCGATGAGTGAATAGCTCACGTCTTCCACGATGAGTCAACGCTGGGCGATTCAAGCCCATAGCCAAGACCCCGACCAGCCACACGCCTTACCCGCTCAGCCTGACCAGTCCTAGATCCACACCAATTCACCCTCTGAATATACGCCAAGCGCGATCCATCTTTGCATCGACCATGTCGGAACGCAACATCCGTGTTCCGCAAACGCTCCTGCATTCGAATCCATCTACGTCCCATCCGCCACGACGATTGACTCACCTTCGAGGAGTTCGGCCCGATGTATCTCCGGCCGGAACGCCAATCGAGTTGAGGTGACCATCATGTTCAGAACTCTGTACGCACCAGTTCCCTACGAGACACCGTTCAGCCTACTTGCGGCGTTGGCGTCAACAACACTCTCCAGTAACGTCCGTATTCTCGCGATGGCCGCAGTTCGCCGCCGTACGCCGCAACTGTTTGAGACCACGCCGTGTCGGCTTTCAAGATTCTGCGCGTTGACTGAGGGATTCTATGGATCGCCCAGGGAAGTTCTGATGGGACGTACACTATTCCCCCTTCATCGCTGCTGCATGGGCGAGGCAGTCGCAACTTATGTCGAGTCCGCTGTTTGCGACGGAGGTCGACGCCGACTACCAGGCCCGAGACTGCCGCCATCACTCCGCTCAGTCAATCGATATGGCCTTGAATGTCCGGAGTGCAGCGCGCTAACGCGCCCCCAAACGGGGAGAAGATGCTCACTTTCGTTCCACTGCATCCCCTTGCAAACTCGTTGCCCGCTGCACGAATGCCGCTATCGATTGGTCGATGAGCGCAGCGCGGAGGAAGTCCCCGTACTCACGGTCTGTAACACGAAATCTAAGCTTAATAGCATGCGGTTGAGTACCGCGTTGTTTCGGATGCTAAGTCACTCGGACTACCGATGCTATGTAGCAAAGCTCGAAAGAACGTTGCGCACAAGGGGATACGTTGCAGAGAACGGCCGCATTAGGATTAGCAGCCTGAAACGTGATTTTGCTGCCTTTTACTCCAATGGCTTCGAGGATCCAAGACTAAATGTCTGGCTGGCTAGCGGCCGCATCCTGATCCACACGATTCGTTGCATACCGCGATTAAACACGTCTCCACATCCGATTGGGGTGGCCATGCTAGACACAGCGCTCGACGATATTGAATACGCACGGCGTACTGCGCGAGGGAACCGGCTATTGCCAAGGCGCACGGAAAGCCCAGGCCTTTAGATCGCGCAGAAAGAGCGCGTCGGGCTCGAAGTGAATGTCCACCTGCTGTTCTGGACGGACGGGTGGGAGATTTGTCGAGATTGCGGCGGAGAACGTCGCCCGGATTCGAAGCTTCTACCAGGACAAGAACCCGCAAAACCGTATATACCGCGTCCACTTCGAGTGGCGCGCGACATCTGCTGCATAGCTACATCTCGGAGGGAGTGAGCGTGAGCCGAGCTCTACGAACATCTGGCCTCACAGACGTCATCACTACCCGCAATGTACGCGAGGACAAGGACAATCCTCTCCTTGCGAACGTGCCACCTGTGCCGACCCTGACGGAAGCCATGCACCTCACGGAAGCGCGCGGATCGGACGACGCCACGGGCTGGTCGGTTCACGAACGGATCGTACACCACGCTGCCGGCGTGCACATCACCGACGCCGCTCGCGCGAGCGTTCTCGTTAGCGTGATAGCGCAGGTTCGGAGCTCTTACCGGGACCGGGATCTGAGAACCCCAGCGTACCGCGACCACGCCATAGCAGCGCAACATCTTCTGCATGGCGGTCGCGGCAGGCATATGATCCCGATCCGGTTTGCCGTCGCGCCGAGGGCAAAGCCCCGGGGAATGGTTGTTGCCTGTCCAGTCGCGTTGGGCAGGAAACAACTGGTAGACCGGGTAATGCTTTTTATCGGAGACGAGCCCAAGGTTGTCCGAGTCACCACCACCACGGGCTTTACCGAATACCTTCAACTCCCTGCCCTGCGGGCGACTTGGCCAATTGACGGAAAGCTGCCCGGACTTGCGCAGGGGATCATCGGAGCGTTCGACGCGGCGTTTCACACGGCATACGCGTACAGCACCCATACACCGCTGTTTCGCGAGCGTGACTTCCTCCCCGCGATATGTGCACTCGGCGTTGCGTCCAACCTTGGCCTCCTTGTGATTGAGCGAATAAATATCCAGGATACGGGCACGGGCGCCGACGACAGCACGTGGAACGCGCTCGCGCAGTTCACACGCATGACCGGCATCCCGGTTCTATGCCTGCCCACACCTGGTGCGGCTGCCGTCAGCCTCTCGAAATTGCCTGGCGCGAGGGCTGACTTGACGGCGGGAGGTCTCATTGAGATTGCCCCTGCTCGTGCCCCCTACGAAGCGCACTGGATTGCAATGTGCAACGCCATCTTCGACACAACGATCCGCCTTGCGGGAATCCCGTCCATGCCGGCATGGCTTCCTGATACGGCATACGAGCTAACGCTGGGCTACCCTGGTCTTCTTGCGAAAGTCCTCACGGCCGTCGCGCTCCATCTTGTCGCCCTGAAAACTCCCGCCTTCAGCGCCGAAGTCCTCACGAAGTACGGCATGCGCGCGCTCAGGCTGGATCAGCCGCATATCGACGCGATCCGAATCATTCGACAGGGAGGCAAATTCACATCATCAAGCCTCATCCGTTACGGCGACTGGCTTTCGTTTGATCAACTTGTGCCGACGCACATGATGCCCGAGCTCCAATGAACAGTCGCCTGCCAAATATCGGGCGCCCCCGCGGGTTCAGGAGGACCCGGGATGTGTGAAACGACGGCGCGCCAGCAAAACTACGGCGTAGATCGAGCCCACGCCGGACCCGCACAGTCATCTGCGATGCCCGCCTGCTGCCGGTCGGTCAACGGGATGATCAGCACCGGAAATCCAGCCACTGATGAATGAATCACGCTTCCTGCATGTGGAGGAAGAGAGAATGAAGATCCTTGAGCTTCCCGCTCCGTATGTAACGCCCCGAGATGTCGTTTTGCCGCGGCGTGATGCATATGGCGTCCTGCATGGCGCACAGTATGTACCACTATGCGATCCCGCGGAAATAAACATCGCAACCCGTGCCAGCTTCGCGGGCGTGAAAGTGCAGCGTGTTCATGAGGCGCGTTCACTCAACGAAATGCGAGCGATTTATGCATTCAGTTTCAATCCGTACGTAATCGATATCAGGGAACAGTACCCTGTGTACAACCAGGAAGCATACAACCGCGCAAGGCTCGCCGGCAGCCGTATGCCTAAGTCACAGATCATGAGATACGACGTTGTACTGACGTTGGTGCTTCCACCAGATTCCTACCTCCACTACCACGGGGTCTCCATTAAGGACGGCAACGAGAGATTTGGTTCGAGGGTTATCAAACGACATCAGCGCGAGAGCGACAATTTCGCCGCTCGTGGCTGGACGTGGGAATCATTACTCGGAAGCCAGCTGACCAAGCTGGCGTATGGGAATCACGCGCTAATGCAAACCTGGATTGCAAACGCAGACATCCGGAGCCTCTACGACGAGGCCGGCATTCTGGCCATGCGCCTGCAGACACGGTCCCTGCGTGGAACGCTTCACGATATTCTCGAGAGGCACGCCCGGCATCTTGGCATATCACTGGACCACGCATTCGAGCTTTTCGCCGTCGCAGTCAGCTTCGGGTTCCTATGGATCGACGACAGCCAATACCTGCGTGTTGACCGGCCGTTGGGTCTTCAGAGGTGGATGCCATGACCCCCGCCCTCACGCCGAAGGAAGTGCGCCCAATCACTGGCGATGTCAGGTTGGTCGCGCAACTGCGAGAACTGCATCTCGCGACCTGGCCTGCGGGCCTAAGCCGCTTCGCACCGTTTTCCCTGTCGGGTGACCCGGAGAACGCTTACATTGCCGTCGCCTGGGATCCTGTGTCGCGAACCTTGCACGTGCAGCGCACCCACCTGGACGAATCGCCGCCGGCCTCACGGCTCCCCACACCCATGTCCGTCGATGCCGAAGGCTGGCTCGCAAGTGTGTCGCCAATTCCAGGGCCTTTGCGACCGGAATACATGAACAAGCCCCTTTCTGATCTGCCGGATAGCATGTTCAAGGGGTTTAACGAGCGCGCCATGCTCATCGCCGCAATGATCATGGTGGATATCGGCGGAGACGGCAACCCATCGGACTACATCCTGAACGACTACATTTTCTCCGACGCGAATTGCCGCAACGAACGCATCAAGGAAATCGGACTGGTCCTTCAAAGGGGAAACGGATTCAAGCCTTACATGGTCAAGCTGCTGACAAGATTCATATGGTATGGCGGCGATCAACGAGCGATACTCGCCCGGACGCCGGCGCGTGGCGGGCCTGGAAAAGAACGACTGACGCCTGGCGGAAAGCCAGGCCCATTGTCGAGCTATGAGAAGCTGCAAAGGACCCGCGCAGCCGCAAGAGGAAAGAGCTTTTCGCGACGTGCACGACGTATCGACTGCGACGACATCGCGAACATAAGAAACGCCCTCACGATCGACTGGGCGGATGAGAAAGTTAGCCTCGCCACGACTGTGCGCCGCATGATAACGAGAGATTATAAGGACTGCGGTCCAGCGGACACACCGACCTACCGCGAGGTTTACTACCGGTACCGCAAGATCGCGGCCGACGAGGGGTTGCTGGCGCGCAGATACGGGCATCGGGCAACCGCGCAATACCTTGATCCCCGGCCGGGGACGGCGAGCGAGATCACACAGGGCGTCCTTGAAATTCTCGATATTGACGGCTTTCGCCCCAAGGTGCCCGTCGGCGCCATCGTGAATGGAAAGCTCGAGCCGATGGAGGTCTGGATCATCATCGGAGTCTCCCGACTGTCTCGCGCCTTCCGCGGCTACGCGATGTGCACTGAAGGAGAGCGGGCGGAGGGCTATCGACTATGCTGCGTCAGCGCTTTGCTTCCATTGGACGACCACATAGCATCTCTCGGCCTGCCATCCCTTCCTGGCATCGTGCTTGGCAATTTCGATGGCGTATTTGTCGATAATGGCGCCGGAAAATCGAAATCTGTTCGCGGAGCGGTTGCCCAGTCGCTTGGCGGTATCATGTTCAACCCACCGGGCGCGCGGCCGGATCTCAACCCGATCATTGAGCGTCTGAACGAGACGATGATCCAGATCATCTCGGAAGAAACCCCGCAGGGCTACACGCGGGCGAATAACGTTCTTGAGAAAACCAAGCGCCGCGAGAGACGCAAGCTGCCACCTGTGGAGCCCGACAAACTCGAGAAGCTGTTTCTTTGTGCGTGTAACCGCCTGAACCTAACCGCTGACTGTGCACATCTGCGCACGAAAGAAATGAGAAACGCTGGTTATGGCACATCTCCTGCAGAAATCCACCAGTACTATCAGTCGTTGCGGTCGGGGAATGCTGCTCGGGTGTACAGCGCCGAGGAAGTGTATGACATTTTCCTGCCGTGGGAACCCGCCACCTGCAGGAGGGGACGGATCCTCTACGAACGGGCTCGTTACACGTCACAGCGGCTGAAGGATGTTGCGACTGCCTACTCCAGGATACCGAGCAAAAAACCACCTTTGCTGGTCTGGGTAAAGCGCATCTCGCGTCGTTCAATGACACTGCTTTGCAAAACCAAGGACGAGGCAGTCTTTGAGATTGCAATGATACCCGAGGATCGCCGCCGCTTTGGCGAGGGTGCGAGCTGGCTGGACCTGCAATTTGCCAGGTTTGACGAGCGCGTCACCGCGAAAATCAAGGCGGCCGGGCGCACCCAGTCCCGAAGCAGACTTCCGGTCGAACAGCAGAAGAACATCGACGATATCGAAATGGCTCGGGGCAACCCGTTCGCAGGCGCAATAGGAAAAACACTAAGGGATGCCAAGCGAAACAGCACCGCGCATCGGGAAAGTGAACTGGCCAAGAAGCAACGGGCTGCCTACGGGCTTCCGCTCGAGAATCCGCCCGGTTCCGGAGCGCAAGCGGGGGCATCGGAAACGCCGGAGGGTTTCGATGACGATCCGCTAGCCGCAGCAACGCGTCAGGTCGAAGAGGCTTTCCGCAAATCTCTCGGGCAGCCAAATATGCCCGACTAACGGTGAGGCAATCCACCTCCCCCGGGGAAGGACATAGACGCTATCTCGACGAGCAGTTCAAGGTCGACACCAGAAAAGCATCCCGTTATTGAAAATAACGACTATTGGCGGCTTCCGTTGGCTCTCAGGTTCCCCCTGAGACCTTTGGCATGTCAGTTTGCGCCGTGGCGATGTGTGGAATGTCTCAGAACTGTCGAGATGAGCCGCGCCCAAAGCAATCGTTCAAAGTGAGACTTCCTGACGGCACTGGCCGTGTAATACCTGCACCCACACCGAAGCAGCAAGTCGCAAATGCATGTGCAGGACGGGCAGACGAAATAAGCGGACGACTCGCCGGCGATCCTTTGAGAAGTATCAAAAGACCGAGGGCATAGGTAACACCAAAGAGTCGAGCAGCGGAGTCAGCGCAGATGGAGGATGTTTCCCGTTTCGGACTCGCATTCATTTTCGTATGTACAACGAATGCGGTGCGGGCGTAATGCAGATGTTCACACGTGATATCAATCGGCGAGCTTGCAAAAATACCCAATTTTAGGGTACGCTAAACCAATATACCTACATAGTACTCCGAAATACCACATTTGTCAAGCGTGGCGGGCGACGAAATTTGCGCTGCCCAGAATCCTGATCTTACCTGCAAGGAGATTTTAACGAAGAGTAAGAAAGCTGCGAGGTAGACCCTCGCACAAAAACTAACGGCGCATCAGAGGTACGAACTCCGATGCGCCGTCCTCACGGTGCCCTCAAGGCCTCGCGCGCCAACACACGCGTAGCGTCTCACAACGAGGGGGCGTTGTCAAGACACGTCTGTACGAAACGCGTTTTCGCAAGGATACCCAATGAAGAAGAAAGCCTTACGGCAGGATCCTCCTGCTACCGAAAGCTACAGCCTAGTCGGGAAGCCGCCACCCGTGCCCCTGCCGCGCACAGAATCAACGTCCCGCACAACAGCTGACCACGCTCCCGGGACCACTCAGGGCAGCAAGTCCAAGAAACAGAGACAGCATCGGGACCCCTTGGCCCGCGTGGCGATGCTGGTCTTGGCGCAGGAGATCGGGGCCTCGCTTGCCAAACGGGAGGATGCCGAATGAGCACGAGCGAACAAGCGCCCGGCGGTAACAGCATTACTCCGACTCAGAAAGCTGTTCGAGCTCGAGGCAATCCGCTCCTGGCGAGCATCAGGGGTGTTCCTACCCTTCCTGAAGCAATGGCATTGACGACGGTAACGCCCCCTGACGCGTCCGAATACGAATACAGGTCCAAACAGGAATTGATCGTGGCAGGCGCTGCCGATACATTGGTCAGCAATGCGACGATCGGCAGTGTCCTTACAAAGGTCATCACGCTTGTCAGGGATTCGTATCACGACAGGGATCTTCGCAAATCCCACTACCGGGACTACGCAGCGAACGCAGCCTCGTTCCTTCACAGGAGGAACAACACGCACGGGCACGTGCTCCCTTCGCGGTTCGGGATCGCCCCACGCGCAAAACCGCGGGGAATGATCGTCTCCATTCCAGTGCGCATGGGAAGACGGTTGCTAGCGCAGGCCATGCACAATGCGATCGGGAGTCAGGCGCTGGCGGTTCGCGTGCCCGAGTCAAACGGTTTCACAGACTACCTTCAGCTTCCATGCCTCCGGTTGCTCTGGCCAATAGACGGAAAACTGACTTCGTTTGCACAAGGATTTTTCGGGGCGTTTGACGCCGCCATGCAGACCGAATATGCATTGAACACGAGGTCGCCGCTCTTCCGCGAACGTGACATAGTGCCCTCGATATGTGCATTGTCGGTGGCAGCCAACCTCGGGATGCTGATTATCGAGCGCATCAGTATGGAGGACGCATCTGGCAGTTGGGCGCCTGCAACCTGGAACGCAATCGGGCAGTTCACCCGGACAACGGGCATCCCAGTTCTCTGTCTAGCGACTCCGGGCGCTGCTGTACTAGGTGCAGGGCGTCTACCGGGTGTCCTTGGTGACCTGACAGCGGCCGCCCCCATTGAACTCCTCCCACCTCCCAGTTCGCGCGACATACGTTGGCTCGCGATATGCCGGGCACTCTTCGACAGAACGCTTCGCGTCGCCGGCATCGAGTCGATGCCGCTCTGGCTTCCGTCGGTCGCCTATCAACTGACGGCAGGCTATCCAGGGTTGTTGGCCATCGTGCTCAAGAGCATCGCCCTTGCCCTGTCGGCACTCAAAACACCGACCCTATCCAGGGAAGTGTTCGTGACCTACGGCATGCAAGCGCTCAGACTGCATGCGCCTCATCTCGATGCAGTGAAATCGATCCGCAGGAAAAAGGTCATCACACCTCACACGCTAATTCGGTACAGCGACTGGCTGTCCATTGCAAAGCTTGGCGCTGTTTTCTCGGTGCCGGAGTTGCTAATCTCAGAGGACGACGCAGAGGACGTGCCGGGGTAGACCGCATGGCCCACCATTGGCAGACAGCGTGACTAACCCGGCGCGACGAAACTGCGCTCGTCGCAGGGGGAGCTTCAATGCTCCTCCTGTTCTCTAACTTCGACGGAGACCATCTCGAATGGACGGCGAAATACTTTTTCAGCACAAGCTCTTCCAACTATCAACCATTTGTCCGGGGGAAGTCTTTGGCGGCTTTCTTGCCAGGCAACGCGATAATTCCGCAGTCGGACTTGTTGAGCAACTCAATGGGCACGGCGACATTCCGTGGATTGTTCCTTCCCGGCTCGAGGAGCGTCTATCTTCTCTCATCGAGTACACCGGGTCGGTCGAGCATGTTCTGCGGTACCACACGCTGTGTACGGGATTCAACCGCTTTCTGTCCCGCGACGACGCCCTACGTCTGCGCGCATCCCATCTCGGCCAATATTCCCACTCCTCCGTCACTCTCGTCGGGTTGATCAAGAATGGCCAGCACGGTCACGCCTGGAACCCGGCGATCTGTCTCGAATGTCTACAAAAAGACGTTGCGCCCGGCGGAAAAACGTTCTGGCGCAGGGATCTTCTCCTTTCTCATATACGCTTTTGCCCGCGACACGCCACCAGAATCTATACACACTGCCACACTTGCGTCCACGGACACCGGAAATCTCGCACCATCACATCTCCAGATAGCATCTGTAAGTGCGGCAACCGCCTGAAAGTCCGCGAGCATGTCTCAACTTATCCCGTTCAGCATCTGGAACTGGATATCGCCCGTGCGTGGTCAAGATTGCTCGATCCCGAGTTTTCCCCTCACATGCAAGGTCCGGAGTTTCTGCATCTCACCAGTCGAAAGGCGAGAAGCCTTGGACTGTTGAATAACCAAGGCGTGCACTGGAGATTTTTTAACGAGATATTCAATGCGCCGCCCTTGGCCGCACTCGGAGAAAGCTTGGGCTTCACGTTTCGCAATGCCTCTGTCGGAGATGCTTTGCGAGGCAAGGCAATGATCCGCAATCCGATCCATGCCATTTTCCTTCTGATTGTACTTTTTGGCTCTTGGGACGATGTGGAAGCGGCGATTCGTGATCCCGCGCGAATCCCTGCCCCACTGCCTCAGCGAGAGCGTGCTGTATCAAAAAAAAATAAGGCCGGCGAACAGTACGAGCGATACATGAAGACGAGGCTCGAAAGATCCATGTCTCTCCTTCCGGAAACCGTCAAACTATACCGGCAGATCCGTGACGCGAATCCCCATCTGTCACATAGCGGGATCGTGTTGGCCCTTCCGTCTCGGAATCGGTACCGTGTGACAGCCGAGATCCTTCGCGCACACGGACTGACGGATATGCCATTAAGACTCGGAGAGGGCAATGCTGCGGCCATGGACGCATCGGGAGCAGCGCATATCGAGCGACGTCACAAGGAACTGATTGAAAACGGCGCTCGATTCAGGATTACTGCGTCCCGTCTCCTATACGGCCACGAAATGCGCTACTCATGGGGTGTGCCGCTCGCGCGCGCAAACTACCCAGCAACGGCTGCGGCGCTGGACAAGTACCGCGATTCACAGATGACGCGAATGCGCAGAGTGCTTCGTATTGACCTTCTTGCGGGCAAGTTCCGTCGTTTCGGGTCGGAGGATGCAGAGCGGATGGACGAGATGACTGACCATCAGGTCGTGTTGCTCTGGCAACGTTGCAACAGAAGATCCCGGGTAAAACCGCGATGAATATTTTCGAGCTCCCTTTACCCTTCGAGACACCTCGGGACGTTCGCCGCCCGCTTCGTGACTCATACGGCAACGCGCATGGAGGCAGCTACACGCCGTTTCGTACAGCGGCGGCCATGAATCTCGCGACCCGCTCAACGTGGCCCGGTGTCAAGGTGCTTCGCAACCACGAGGCACTGTCCATGCAGAAGCTGAGAGCAATTTTGCATTTTAGTTTCTCCCCGTACGTCATTGATATCCGCGAGGAGTACCCGCTGTGCAGCCGCGAATCGTATCTGCGCGCAACGCGGCGCGGTGTGTCCGTGCCGGAGTCCGAATGCACGATCTGCAATATCAACCTGACTCTCGTGCTTCCGCCGGATTTTCGCCTGCACTACCACACACTATCCCTTTGGAACAAACCCGGTGAGACGAATGTGCCCTCATCTCCACGGGACAGGCGCGAGCACGCAATGAGCCTGGAGCGCGGGTGGACGTGGCAGAAAGTAAACGGCGACCGTTTCACCAAGAAGGGATATGGAAATAACCTGCTTATGAGCCGCTGGATCAGCCAGGTGAACATCTGGAAGCATCATGAAGCAGCCCGTTCCCTGGGTGCGCGGGTTAAAACGAGGTCACTTCGTGGAACACTGTCGCACGTGCTCGAGCGACATGCACGGCAGATGGGCATCTCCGTCGACCACGCGTTCGAACTGTTCGCCGTCGCGGTGTCCTTCGGATATCTGTATATCGACCACACGAAGTACCTCCGGGTCGACTTGCCTCTGGTCTTAAGCGGAGGATTCGATGGATAAACCAACCGTCG
The DNA here is from genome assembly GCF_026343935.1 of Paraburkholderia sp. CNPSo 3076. NCBI lineage: Bacteria > Pseudomonadati > Pseudomonadota > Betaproteobacteria > Burkholderiales > Burkholderiaceae > Paraburkholderia > Paraburkholderia sp. CNPSo 3076. Next base: position 21,779 of record NZ_JAPMAL010000031.1, read on the forward strand.
ATCCGGCCGTAAGTCAGGCGGTTAGCCCAGAGATTAGCCCGCCGGTCGCAGACGACATCCTCCTCTCGCATCTACGCCAGCTCCACGAAGTGGAATGGCCGGCGAATCTCTACCGTTATGCAGCTTACGCGCTGTCAGAAGACAAGCCGGACGTTGCATACGTTGCGGTCGCATGGGATCCGGCCACCAGAATGCTTCACGCGCAGACAGTTGACGTGGGCGAGCCTCCCCCGGCCTCGCGCCTGCCGGAGCTGGTCAAGGTTGACGCCGATGACTGGATTTCGCGAGTCCGGCCGATAGCGGGTGCCATCCGCCCCGAGTACATGAACGCGCCCGTGGCCGCAGTCCCCTCAAGCATGCTGACGGGATGCGATTGGCGCATGGCATTGGTTAGCGCACTAATCATGGTCGATCCCGTTGGCGAGGGCCAACCCTCGGACTGGATCGTCAACGACTTCGTTTTCTTCGACAAAACCCTGCGAAATCGACGCATCAAAGCGATGCGGGAAGCGCTTGGCGGCGGCGCAGGTTTTAGGCCGTACATGATCAAGCTGCTTACGAAGTTCATCTGGTACGGTGGAGACTACAACGCCCTTTTCTCTCGGACACCGGAGCGAGGGGGCCCCGGTAAGGAACGCACAAACCCGGCGGCGAAGCCTGGACCCTTAACCGCCAAGGAAACGCTGGACAAGGCCCGAGCGAACGCGCAAGGCAAAGTCTATGTCCGGCGCGCACGACGCGTTGGCCTTGACGATATTCGCAACATGGAGGAAGGCCTCACCATTGACTGGGCAGATGACAAGACGAGCCTCGCGACAACACATAGCCGAATGGTCTACCGGCACTATGGTCGAACCAGCATTGATAAGGTTCTGTCCTACCGCGCGTTGAAATACAGATATGGGAAGATCGTCCAAAAGAAGCGCCTGCTGGAGCGGAGAAATGGACGTGATCTCACAATCAAACACATCGCTCCGCGGCCAGGCACTTCCAGCGAACTCACCCAAGGTGTTCTCGAAATACTCGATATCGACGGTTTTCGCCCGAAAATCGCGACAGCTGCGTTGGTAGGAAACAAGATTGTCGCGGCGGACATCGTAATCATCTTCGCACTATCTCGCCTGACGGGTGCGCTACGCGGGTATGCGATCTGCACTGAAGGCGAACGCGCAGATGGCTATCAGCGGTGCCTCATTTCAACACTTCTACCCTTGGACTACTACCTCGAAGAGCTGGGTCAGGATCCGCTGCCGGGCCTTGTGCAGGGCAACTTCGACGGCGTTTTCGTTGACAATGGACCGGGCAAGGCGAAAGCCGTCCGCAAGGCTACGACGGAGTCGTACGGCGGCATCATGTTCAACCCGCCCGGAGCACGACCGGACCTGAAACCCGTGGTTGAGCGCTTCAACGAAATCATCATCAATATCGTTTCAGAAGAAACACAGCAAGGATACAAGCGGGCGAACGATCCGTTGGAGAAGACAAAACGTCGAGAACGATCCAAACTAGCGCCGATTCTCCCTCGTGCTCTTGAGAGGGTCGTCCTTCGCGCCATCGACGTCTACAACCGCACCAGCAACAAGTCGCACCTGCGCACGGCGAAAATGCGACGGAAAGGGACTGACATATCTCCGGCCGACCTCCATGAGTATCATCAGAAAACAAGGCGAGCAAAAGCAAAGAGAATCCGTTCCGCCGCCGAGGTCTTTGACATTTTTCTTCCATGGAAACGCGTGAGGTCCGCAAGGGGCCGCATTCTTTTCAGGAAGGCACGCTATTCGTCAAACGAACTGAAAGCTGTGGCGGAGGCGCACTCGCGCCTGCCTGGAAAAAAGACGCTCTGGGTAGAGGTGAAGAGCCCTTTCCGCGGCGCTCAACATCTTCTGTGTCGTGTACCGGACGGCACTGTCTTTGAGATTGAGATGATCGACGAGGACAAGGTCCGCTTTGGCGAGGACTTGACGTGGCTGGAGTTCGAGTTCGCGAAAATGGACGAACGGGTTCGCGGACAGAAGAAGGCACATGAGCGGGCGACGTCGACTTCGCCCGGTAAGCGTCGGCCCTCCGGATCAACCCACAGCAAGGCGCAGGGTGATGCCGATAGCCCCGAAGACTTCCGCACCGATGACCTGGCCGGCGCTATTGGCGCGACGAAAGCCGACGCCAGGCGCAACAGTGCGGCCTTTCGAGCAGGAACGCTGTGGAAACAGCAAAAGGCCGCGTATGCTGCAAAGCACAAGGAATCGGCGGAAAGCGAGGATGAAGCGGCGTCGTTCGGGATGTACCGGGAAACTGGCGACGATGAGGCTTGCCTCAGCGATGACCCACTGGCGGAGGCGGCTCGACTCGCAGAGGAGGAATATCTCGGCGATACTGGTGGCGACGATCTGTCGGGGTAGTCGTCATGAACTGCCGTCGATGGCAGCGTTCGGCCAGTTGTATCCGCTTCTATTGTCCATGCACGGTGTGATCGTCGGGATGCGCAAATTCATTCTGAGGCGCGGGCCGTTCGGGCGACAGCAACGGCCGCCGCGCCTTTCCTGGCGGGGCTTTCAGCGATGTATCCGCATCTAATGTCCCGACTGTATCCGGATCTATTGGACGTTGACAATCATCTCCCGCCTCCATGTGAAACAGCTCCGGCTTTTGATCGCCCTCGGCGATCACGGCTCGCTGCTGAAGGCTGCCCAACAGGTCGCACTCACGCAGCCCGGCGCCAGCAAGGCATTGCAGGAGATCGAAATGACGTTTGGCACCGCGCTCTTCAATCGCACCAATCGAGGTCTCGAGCCCACCGAGGCCGGACACTGCGCGATCCGCTACGCGCGCCTGATCCAGACCGATCTCACACATTTGCGCGAGGAGCTCGTCGGACTCTCGCGCGGCCGTGGCGGACGCGTAGCGGTTGGGGTCATCATGGGCGCGGTGCCGCTGCTGACCGATGCGATTTCCACGCTGATCGCGGCGCATCCGGAAATGTCGGTTGAAATCGTCGAAGACACGAGCACTGCGCTCCTGAGCCAGATCGATGCGGGCAGGCTCGATCTTGCGATCTGCCGCACCACGGTCAGCCAGACGCCGCAGCACTACGAGAGCGTCAAGCTGCAGGACGAAACGCTCGCCGTGATCGCCAACGTGCGGCATCCGCTGCGCCGCGCGAAGAAGCTCACGCTCAAGGACATGGAGAAGTACCGCTGGGTGGTCTACCGCGCGAACATGCCGATGCGTCTGCTGCTCGAACGCGAGTTTCGCGAGGCCGAACTGCGCTTTCCCACGCATCTGCTCGAAACGACCTCCGCGTTTGCCACGCTCGCGCTGCTGCAAGGTAATCCGTCGTTCGTCGCGCTGGTGTCCATCGACGTTGCGCAGTTCTTCGCCAGCCAGCAGATGGCCTGCATCCTGCCGCTGCGCCTCGCTTCCCGCAGCGAACCTTATGAGCTGGTCACGCGCCAGGGCGCGCCGCTCGCGCCCGCGGCGCGGCTGCTCATCGATGCGCTGTGCGACAAGCAGGGCATCGAATTCTGAGTGCGTCGCAACCGAACCCGGAGAAACCCTGGCATTGACCTACATCAAATGCCTCCCGCACAATGAACCATATCGTGGACTTAACGTCCATATTGTGGACACAACGAGAGCGACTGATGACGGACAAAACCTATTCCCCCATGACGCCGTATCAGCTTCCGTTCCCCAAGGAAGCGCAGCAGGAAATCGTCATTCCCCACGCCATTCCCACCGACGAGCGCGTGTGGGTGCCCCAGGCCGAGAACGTGTGGTTCCGCCCGCTGTGTCTGAACACGGCACAGGGCTACTGGATGAATTTGCTGCGCGTGCGTAAATCAGGAGTCTTGAGCAGGCATCGGCATCCGCAGGCCGTTCACGGCATGGTGCTCAAGGGCCGCTGGCGCTATCTGGAGCACGACTGGGAAGCGACCGAAGGCAGCTACGTGTTCGAGCCGCCCGGCGAAACGCACACGCTCTACGTACCGGAAGACGTCGAAGAAATGATCACCTACTTCCAGGTGAATGGCGTGATGTTCTATTGCGATCCTTGGGGCAACTACACAGGCTATGAGGACGTGTTCACGAAGATCGACATGTGCCGCAAGCATTACGCGGCGGCAGGTCTTGGCGAGGATTACGTGGATCAGTTCATCCGATGAGCCGTGCCCAATACGATTTCGCGGGGCGCGTAGCCGTCGTGACCGGCGCGGCGGGCGGCATAGGCAGCGCGATCTGCATCGCATTCGCGCGCGGCGGGGCGCGCACCGTCAATTGGGACCGCGTTCCCGGCTCGCTGGACACGCAAGACGCACCCCGTCACATCGAAGTTGACGTCACGCGCCCCGAAACGATCGAAGCGGCGCTGGCAGCGACGCTCGCGGAATTCGGGCGCATCGACTACCTCGTGAACAACGCGGGTTTCGCCGGTTCGACCGTGCCACTCGACGCCTACGATCCCGCCGAATGGCAACGCATTGTCGACGTCAATCTGGTGGGCACCTATCACGTTTGCCGCTTCGTGGTGCCCGCCATGCGCCGCGCGGGTGCGGGGCGCATCGTCAATGTGGCTTCGCTCGCGGGCAAGGAGGGCACGCCGAACGCGTCCGCCTACAGCGCGGCGAAGGCCGGCGTGATCTCGCTCACCAAATCGCTTGGCAAGGAACTCGCGCAAACGGGCATTCTCGTCAATGGCATTGCGCCCGCCGCCGTTGAAACGCCGCTGCTCGCGCAGATGTCGCCCGCCCACGTGCAGACGATGATCGACAAAAGCCCGCTCGGGCGGCTCGGCACCGTTGACGAAGTGGCCGACCTCGCGCTATGGCTTTGTTCGGATTCCTGTACGTTCAGCACCGGCGCGATATTCGATCTTTCCGGCGGCCGCGCCACATACTGACGCCCGAACCGCCCGAACCAGAACACACCCACGAAAACAGCCACAAGGAGACGACCCATGATCAAAAAATCGCACCGGCTTAAACGCACACAGACAATAGCTATCGCCTTTCTGACGATAGCGGGCATCGTGAACTATCTGGACCGCAGCACGCTTTCCATCGCCAATCATTCGGTGGCGGAGGAACTGCATCTGAACGCATCGCAGATGGGCTTGCTGCTTTCGGCGTTCTCGCTTGCCTATGCGTTCGCGCAATTGCCGGTGGGCGCGATGCTCGACCGTTTCGGCTCGCGCGTGATGCTCGGGCTCGGCATGCTGGTGTGGTCGGTTGCGCAGGTCACGGGCGGCTTCATTCAAACGCTCAATCATTTTCTGGCGGCGCGCGTGGTGCTGGGCATCGCCGAAGCGCCGCTCTTTCCCGCGGGCGCCAAGGTCATTCATGAATGGTTCGCCGTGCGCGAACGCGGTGCGCCAACCGGTACGTTCGTCTCCTCCTCGACCATCGCACCGATGATCGCACCCCCGCTCCTCACCGCGCTGATGCTCACATTCGGCTGGCGCCCGATGTTCATCATCATGGGCGTGCTGGGTGTGCTCGTCTCGGTCGGCTGGTATGTCGTCTATCGCAACCGCGATCAGGTCACGCTCACGACCGAAGAAACGGCATGGCTCGAAGACGGCGCCACTGAAGCACCGAAAAAGAGCGCGCTGAGCTTCGCCGAATGGGGCACGCTGCTCAAGCAGCGCAACACGTGGGGCATGATCTTTGGCTTCATGGGCGTGATCTACATGGTGTGGCTCTATCTCACCTGGCTGCCCGGCTATCTGGAGAAGGAGCGCCATATCTCCATCGCGCATACGGGCTGGCTCGTCGCCATTCCCTATGTGTTCGGCACGATCGGCATGGCCAGCAGCGGCTTTATCTCCGATTACCTGCTCAAGAGCGGCATGGCGCCCATCCGCAGCCGCAAGTGGCCGCTGTGCGTCGGGCTGATCGGCGCGGCGGCGTTCACCGTGCCCGCTGCCTACACGCCTAGCACCGCGCTCGCCATTACCTATGTTTCCGTGGCGATGTTCTTCGTGAACATGTCGAGCGGCGCGGCCTGGGCGCTCGTGAGCGTGGCGGCCCCGCGCCATCTCGTGGCATCGCTTGGCAGCATGCAGAACTTCGGCGGCTATTTCGGCGGCTCGTTTGCGCCGGTCATCACCGGCATCGTGGTCGACCGGACGCATTCGTTCGTGAACGCCCTGCTCATTAGCGCAGCGGTGGCGTTTGCCGCCGCGTTCGTCTATCTCTTCGTCGTCAGGGAAGTCGCGCCTGTGGGCGAGCGCCGGGCGGCAGCTACCCAACCCACCTGATTCCTCCCTTCATTCGCACTACGCATCATGACATTCAAGGACAACTTTCTCGCGGGCAAGGTCGCGCTCGTCACGGGCGGCCACTCCGGCATCGGCGCGGCCATTGCCAACCGGCTCGCGCAACTCGGCGCACACACCACGGCCGCCGGACTGCCGCCTCCTGCCGGCAAGCCAGACGTACTCGATACCGGCGTGCAACGCGCCTCGCTCGACGTACGTTCGAGCGAAGACGTGGCGCGACTGGTGAGCGGCTTCGAGCGGCTCGATATCGTCGTGAACTGCGCGGGTGTGATCAGCCGCGGCGACGAGCACCAGATCGAGGCGTTCGAGCGCGTGCTCGACATCAATCTCAACGGCACCATGCGTGTGTGTTCGAGCGCGCGCGAGCTGCTCAAGGCCTCTTCAGGCTGCATCGTCAACACGGCTTCGATGCTGAGCTTTTTCGGCGGCGGCCTCGTGCCCGCCTATAGCGCCAGCAAGGGCGGCGTGGCACAGCTCACGCGCTCGCTCGCCATTGCCTATGCGCCCGACCATATCCGCGTGAATGCGCTCGCGCCCGGCTGGATCGCGACGCCCCTCACCCAGGCGCTGCAGGATGACAGTGGCCGCTCGCAGGGCATACTCGAGCGCACGCCGATGAAGCGCTGGGGGCAGCCCGAAGAAGTCGCGAACGTGGCCGCGTTTCTCTGCTCGCCCGCCGCTTCGTTCATGACGGGCGCGATCGTGCCCGTGGACGGCGGCTATCTGTGCGCCTGATCCGCTGGAATTGCGGGCATAATGGCGCCACACATGGTGCCCGCAAGCTTGCCGATGTCGACCACTGAATCCCCTGCCTCCTCCCAACCCGGCGACGCCAAGGGCGTTGCCGGCACGGCCGCCTTTTCGAAGTTCATCGCCGTGCTGCAGCTCATCGCCGACGCCAGCGCGCCGCCGAACATCGCGAAGCTCGTGGCCGCGAGCGGTTATCCGCGCCCGACCGTGCATCGCATCGTCGCCGCGCTGCAGGCCGAAGGGCTCGTCGCGGCGGTGGGTGGCGGCAACACGTTCGCGCTCGGGCCGCGTCTCGTGAATCTCGCGAGCCGCAGCTGGGAGCGTTCCGACCTGCGCATCGCCGCCGTCGACGCGCTCATGGAACTGCGCAACACCACCTCGGAAACGGTGCACCTCGCCGTGCCCAGCGACGGCGCCATGGTGTACATCGAAAAGCTCGAAAGTCCGCACGCCGTGCGCATGGCCTCGCGTATCGGCACGCGCGTGGCGCTCACGTCGAGTTCGGTCGGCAAGGCCTGGCTCGCCACGCTCACGCCGGACGAGCGCGAGCCCTTGCTCGCGCAGGCGCCGCGCGTGCGTTTCACCGAGCATACGATGACCGACCTCGGCGCGATCCGCGACGAGATCGAACTCACGGCGCAACGCGGCTACGCGGAAGACCGCGAAGAAAACGAGCAGTCGATCTGGTGTTACGGCGCGGCGATACTCGGCGCCGATGGCCACGCAGTGGGCTGCGTGAGCGTCAGCATGCCGATGTTCCGCCGCCAGGCGGACGCGCAACGCAGCTACATCGAACCCCTGCTCGCCGCGTGCCGCACCATCGCCGCGCGGCTTGGGCCGGTTTGCGTGCGATAACTCAACGGCACTACGGCAGCCGGTCTGGCCTACTTCGCCTCTTCCACGCGCCGCTCATCGGTGTTGCTGGGATATTTCGCCTGCCCGAAGCGGATGATCAGTACGCCCAGCGCGATCAGCACGATCGCGCCCGCGGAAGCCAGCAAATGCAGCTCCGTGTTCGCGCCCGCGCGCAAGATGAGATCCCGCGCAATCGACACCATGGCGATATAGAGCGGGAAGCGCACCGGCAACTGCCCCGCCTTGAGATACTGCCCGACCATGGCGAAGATCTCGAGGTAGAGAAACATCAGCAGCAGGTCGGTCAGCGTCACGCCGTCCGAATGCACCATATGCCAGATCAGCACGCCCATGGCGGCCACGGTGCCAATGCCGATGATCAACAGGCCGAACAGTTCGGCCAGTTCCATGGCGCGCTCGAGGCGCTCCTTGATCGCTCGCTGCAGAGCGTTCTCGTACTTCATCTTCGCGGTTTCCCCATGACACGGTAGGGGGATAGTAGCGCGACAAGATGAAAGTTCGAAAATGCGGAAAAAAATCCGTGCGGGCGCGAGCGCGAAGCGAAATCAGGGCGACGGCGCGGCGGCGCGCAGGTCGTCGAGCACGGCGCGGGCGAATTCGAGTTGTGTGACGAGGGCGGGCGAAGCCGGCCGGATCGGCATACGCGTTTCGTGCGACAGGATCCCGTCGAGCGCCAGGATGGCCTTGATCGCGCTTGGGTTCGGCGCGGCGAACAACAGGCGCAGCACGCCCTTGAAGCGCGCGAATAGCCGGGCCGCCGCCTCGCCATAGCCCGCCTTCACGAGCGCGTGTACATCGCGCAGCAAGTCAGGGCAAACGTGCGCGCTTGCGAGTATGCCACCGGCGGCGCCCGATTCGAGACACTCCAGAAACGCTTCGTCCGTCCCGCAGAGCAACGAGATGGGCAGTTGCCCCAGCGCCTTGAAGCGCTCGCTCGCGCAAGCCTTGATCGCCACGATATTGTCGATTTCCGCCAGTTCGCGCACCGTTTCGACTTCGATCGGCACGCCTGTCCGATGCGGCACGTCGTAGAGCACCAGCGGCTTCGACGTGGCACGCGCGATCTGCCCGAAGTGCCATGCGAGCCCTGCCTGGTCCGGGCAAACATACGACGGTGGCGGAACGAGAAAGCCCGCCACGTCCCACCTTTCCAGCGTGCGCAGGTCCTGCACGAACGCACGCGTATCGCTGCCGCCCAGGCCCGCGATCACGGGCACGCGCCCCGCTGCGACCTCCGTGATGGCTTGCAGCACGGTCACGCGCTCCACGTCGTTCAGGAGCGCCGACTCGCCGGTCGTGCTGAGCGCGACGATGCCGGCAACGCCGTCACTCGCGTATTTGTCGGTCAGGAGCTCCAACGCCTCGACATCCACTTCGCCGTCACGCAGCGGCGTCACGATCGGCAACCAGATTCCCTCGAACATATCAGGCCCCCTTGTTGCCGATGCGCGGGCGCAACGCGCCGATCGTAGCCTGCGGCACGCTGCCTATCAGCGTATGCATCGTGAAGTCGATGTCTTCGGGCGCGATATCGAGTTGCACGCGCATGGCGCCGCGCACGAAGGCAGTTTGCGCGACGTAGACGCCGAGCGGCGAATGAAGCAGCGCCGCGAGATGCGCCCGCGCGGCTTCTTCGGTATTTGCGGTCAGCATGACTTCGAGCCAGGCACGCGGGGCCCGCAACGGAACGACCTTTGCAAGCGGGCGCGCACGCGGCGCCACGATCTCGTTACGGGGGATGGGATTTGCGCAAGCCATGAGATTTGAATTGCTATTCGCAGGTTGTGAACACAACTTCAGCGTATTACCGAACGCGTAAAACCGGTGTTAAAAATAGCGGGGCGCGTGTCTAAATTTCACATGCCCTGTGCGAGTTGGGGATTCAACTCGAGGTGCAGCACGACGAGCCAGCGTCGCGGGCACGCGTTGGCAATTTCGAGTTGCGCTTCGGGCGCACCTACACCGGTTCGCGCAGGTCCAATGAATCCCTGCTTCTTTGCCGCAGCCCACGCGGCGCGCGCATCGGTCACCAGCCAGTTGCTGACGAGCAGGCACGTAATGCAACTGAAGATCACCGTCTCGAAGTCCGAAATGCCCGGATCGATTTTCTGGGTGACGTAGCCGAACGCGGCGGTCAGTATCTGGTCCACGGAAAACGTGAGAAGCGCGAGCTTCAACCAGCCTCGGAAGCGCATCGGCATGATCAACGGGGAAACGCAAAATTGTACGGCGGGTGGCAAAGCATGGAATTCCTCGGGCGGATTCGACGCGCAAGTGTAGGCGTGAGTTTCTTCCTCGCACAAGAAAAAATGCCGTAAACAAACGCCGCATTTACACGCCGGCGGCCAATCTTTTACGGCTTGTTTACGCGCCGTTCGCTACGATCATGCTGATCCGCAATTTCCCGGGCCATTTCGTGTTGAAACTCCTCATTCCCGTCATCGACCGGCACGGCGCAGCCGAAGCCGCACGCCACAGCGCGTTTCTTTTCGCCGAACGCGGCATGGTGGAGGTCGAGATCGTGGAGACGATGCAGCAAGCCGCGGCGAGCAACGGCGCCCGCAAGCGCAAGCAACAGCACAGCCGCGACATGCTCCACGCCACCTGCGCGATTCTCAAGGACGCAGGCGTGCCGTACCGGCTACGGCACGCACCGGGACCTGCGGAGCGCAGCATTGCAGCATGCGTGGAATGTGGCGGCGCAGATATCGTTCTCGTGGACGCGAGCCATCTCGGCTTTCTGCGCAAATGGATGATGCTCGCAAGGCTCAGACGGCTTTGCAGCGTGCCCGTGACCTTGTTGCATTGACGGCGTATCGGTCCCATCGCATGCGTAACATCTCTTCGCCGCTTCGGCGCACATTGAACGCCGCACGCGCCAACAGTACTCAAAAGCGCGCGTTGCTGCGCGTATGCGCGTTGATTCTGCTGATCAGTCCCATTCTGACTTCGGCGTTCGCATTTTTCGCGTTTTCGAATCATCCCGATTTCGCGCTGGGACTCACGGCATTCTTCTGCTTCATGTGCTGCACGCTGCTTGCGGTCTGGATACGCTCCGATGCGCGCCATGCATGGTCGCGAGCGCGAGAGTCGGGCTTCGTGCAGCCGGCCGCGATTCGCCCTGGCCGTGCAGTGCGCGTGGCGAGCGCCTGCCCTTCGCGGTGGCTCGTCGTGCTGCATGTGGAACTGCACGGGGGCATCGTCGCGGCGCGCTAGCGGCGCCCAGCGTCAACGGGAGATCACGCGAGATCAACGCGTCGTCATCGCTGCGTTACCGGCAAACCGGCAACTCCGCCGCGCGCGCCCTTTGCTGAGTCAAGGCCACCGAGTTTGCCGCGGAGGTAGCGCATGGCTAAGTGGAGTCCGATCGAGTCTGCCCGAACGCGCGCGAACCGGCATGTTCGGAAACGTCCGAGGGGCACATTACGCCGCCGCGCCGCGCAATGCGAATTACTATATCGTCAGTGTATTGGGCAACCTGGCAACGGAGGCTCGATGGCCGACTGGTCGGACATGATTCGGGATTTCGTCGAGCGCAACCGCGTGTATGGCCTGCATCGGGATGGGTCGCTATTGCCTGTTGAAATCGCCATTTCGAAAATCAACGTGGGCGGGCTGATCGAATTCACCGCCGTGATTCGCGATATTGCCGACCGCGTTCAATTGATGGACCTGCTCCAGAAGCAGGCCGTGACCGACGAGCTGACCGGTCTGCCGAACCGCCGTGAATTTGCCGATACCGTTGAACAGCTTCTGGAAGCGGACAAAACGCTCTCCGTCTTTATTCTCGATATCGATTACTTCAAGAAGATCAACGACAGCTACGGGCACGACATCGGCGACGAAGTGCTGCGCGTGCTGGCCAAGGTCGTGATGAACGCCGACAGGCGCATTGGCGTGTTTGCCCGCTGGGGCGGCGAAGAGTTCGTCGCCGCACTGCCCGAGTTCGATATCGGACAGGCGACGGCCGTGGCCGAAGAGTTGCGCCAGACCATCGAGCAGCAGGACTTCGAGCATAAGTGGCGGCTGGGCAAGCCTGTTCCGTTTACGGTGAGCATTGGCGTAACCGAGCGCCTGCCGGGCGAGCACGACTTCGGCGCGATCGTCAAACGCGCGGACGTGGCGCTCTACCGGGCCAAGGACAGCGGACGCAACCGCGTGGAAGTCGGCTAACGCGCGCGCCGCAATCGCATCGCCGTCTTTCGCCAAGGAGCCTGTCGTGGACAGAATTGCGCTGGCCTGTGTGGCCGTGCTGGGTCTTTTGCTGTTTGGCCTCGGCCTGTCTATTTCCACGCTTCGCTTTCGCGAAGGCACGCTCTCGGGTTGCGCGCCGGACCCGGCCAGCCTGCTGCACAAGTTCGTGCGCGCGCATGCGAACACTGCCGAATATGTGCCCTTCCTGGCCGTGCTTTTTCTCTATCTGGGCACACGCTCGCCCTCGCCGGCCACGCTCGCGCTGATCGTGGCCGCGACCTTCTGCCGATGCCTGCTCGTCGTCGGGCTGATCGCGTTTCCCTCTATGGCGAAACCCAATCCCGCCCGATTTCTCGGCGCGCTCGGCACTTACGCGGCCGGTATCGCGCTGAGTCTCGCATTGCTGCGTTGACTCGAGGACGTGAGCCGTGCGCAGCCATGCTGCCTCTTTCGCTGTGCGCGCAACGTTGTCACCGGTGTTCGCTACGGTGCACGCGAATCGCCGCGCAGCGAGGCCAGCAGTTGCACGAGCGCTTCGATATCTTCGTCCCGCGTGCGCCACGACGACACGCTGATCCGCAACGCGGGCCGCCCTTGCCAGACCGTGCCGCCGAACCACGTTTCGCCCGAGGCCTGCACGGCGCTGCGCAGCGCCTGCGTCTGCGCATCCGTGGCGCAGCGGAACAGCACCTGGTTCAGCACGACCCGGTTGAGCACCTCGTAGCCCAGGCGCCCGAGTTCCGCGCCGATGCGCTGCGCCTGCGCGTGATGGCGCTCGACCATGGCCGCGACACCGCCTCTGCCCAGCGTGCGTAGCGCCGCCCACACGGGAATGCCGCGTGCGCGGCGTGAGAATTCCAGCGTGAGGTTCTTCTGCGCGTCGGCGCTCGCGGACAAATAGGCCGCGTCGCTGTTCATCGCCTCGGCCAGCGCCGTCGCATCGCGGCAAATGACCATGGCGCAGTCGTACGGCGTGTTCAGCCACTTGTGCGCGTCCGTCGTCCAGCTATCGGCCCCTTCGATGCCCTCGGTCAGCGCAGCCAGTGACGAGGTCCGCGCCCACAGGCCGAACGCGCCATCGACATGCACCCACGCGCCGGCCTCCCGCGCACGCGCGATGATCGGCGCAAACGGGTCGAATTCGCCGGTATTCACCTCGCCGGCCTGCAGGCACAGGATCGTGCGGTCGTCGAGCGGCGGGAGTCGCGCCGCATCCACGCGGCCATGGGCGTCGACGGCCGCGTAGACGATGCGATCCAGCCCGAAGCCCAGGATGCGCAGCGCCTTCTTCACCGTTATGTGCGCGAGTTCCGAGACCACGACCTTGATCTCGGGCGCGCCCATCAACCCCTCGCGGTCGAAGTCCCAGCCTTGCCGTGCCAGCAGCGCGCGGCGGGCGGTAGCGAGCGCGCCGAGCGTGCACGCAGTGGCGCTGGTGCCGAAGCCCACGGCGCTGTCGCGCGGCAGGTCGAGCGCTTCGAGCACCCAGCGGCCCGCGATGCGTTCCACCGTGGCCGCGACCGGCGAGTTGTCGAACGTCGAGGCGCACTGATCCCACGCCAGCATGAGCCGCTCCACCGCGGCCGCCCCAGGCAGCGCCGCGCCGATCACGAAGCCGAAGTAGCGCGGGCCGTTCGAAGCCGTGGTCGCCGGCGAGCCCACGCGGTCGAGCAAGGACAGTGTGTCTTCGGCGGGCAATCCGCTTGCCGGCAGCGGCTCATCGAACGCACTGAGCGCCGCGATGGCTTCGTTCGAGGGAAAAACACGCCGCGTGGCGTTGTCTTCGAGGTAGCGCAGGCCGCGTGCGTCGGCATCCGCCAGCAGTTTCAGTTCATCCATCCATGTCTCCCGGTTCGTGTTTCCATTCAGGCTTCAATTCGACGTACAGGCGCACGGGGCCGCGCACGGCATGCTGCGCACCGTGGCGGCCCAAAACGCGAGTGCCAGCAAACTCATAGCCGCGCCCAGCGTACACACACCATGCCACCCCGCCGCGGCATACGTCGCCGTCGTGCCGATCGCGCCAAGCCCGCTGCCAACCGCATAGAACAGCATGTAAAGGCTCACGAGCCGGCTATGCAGTTGCGCGTTGCTGCGAAAAATCAGGCTTTGGTTGGTCACGTGCAACGCCTGACCGCCCAGATCGAGCAGCACGATGCCGACCAGCAGCATCCCTAGCGAATGTCCCAGCATCGAGAGCGGCCACCATGCCAGCAACAGCAGCGCCAGCGCGGCAGCACTGGTGCGCTGACCCCAACCCCGGTCGGCCCATTGGCCGGCGCGCGCGGCCGCTAGCGCGCCCGCCGCCCCGGCTATGCCGAAGGCCCCGATCGCCGTGTGAGAATAATTGTAGGGCGGCGCACTCAACGGCAGCACCAACGCGCTCCAGAAGACATTGAGGGTCGCGAACATCAGCAGCGCAAGCACGCCGCGCATCTGCAGCACGCGATCCGAGCGCAGCAACGCAAACATCGAGATGATCAGTTGTCCATAACTCATCGAAACTGGCGCGCCGCGCACCAGTTTCGGCAGCCGGCGCCACAGCGGCACGGCCAGTGCAAGCATGATGGCGGCGGAACAGCCATACACGCCGCGCCAACCGGCAAGATCGCTCACGGCGCCGGAGAACACGCGAGCCAGCAGCAGGCCGATGAACACGCCACTGCCCGCTGCGCCCACCACGCGCCCGCGCTCGTCGGGCGCGGCGGCGGCCGCCGCATAGGCGATCAAACCCTGCGTCATGGCCGTGCCCAGCATGCCCACACCCAGCATGCCGGCCAGCAGCACCGCTACGGACCGAGCGAGACCGACCAGGCCCAGCACGCCCGCCAGCGCCAGCGATTGCACGATCATCAGGCGACGGCGCTCCACCCTGTCGCCCAACGGCACGAGCAGCAGCAACGCCAGCGCGCAACCGGTCTGCGTCGCCGTGACCACGCCGCCAACGGCGGCGCGGCTAATGGCGAAATCGCGCGCCAACGCGTCCAGCAAGGGCTGCGCGTAGTAGACATTGGCGACGCTCAAGCCGCTGGCCGCGGCGAACAGCAGTACGAGGCCGCGCGGCATCGGCGCGCGCGGCCGCACGGGAGCGCCGCGGGCCGACGTTGCAAGCGCAACGGGATCCGCGTCCATGACCTTCAATCCAGTTTCAAAACAAAACTGATTGAATGGTATGCCGACCAGTTTTAAAATGCAACTACGTAAGGCGTACGCGTTTCGTCGTCAACATGGACCGGAAAGAGGAAATCGTCATGACAAGCCGCAAATCCATGCAGAAGGAGACCTGCCCCGTCGCGCGCTCGGTCGACGTGATCGGCGACCGGTGGTCGCTGATGATCCTGCGCGACGTCTTCGACGGCATCTACCGGTTCGGTGACATTCAGCGCAATCTGGGCGTGGCGCGCAATATTCTGTCCGGCCGCTTGAGCCATCTCGTCGAGGCCGGCATTCTCGAAACGCGGCCTGCCTCCGACGGCACGACCTATCAGGAGTACGTGCTAACGAAGAAAGGGGAAAGCCTCTTCCCCGTTATCGTCGCCCTTCAGCAGTGGGGCGAGCGTCATTTGTTCGAGCGCGGCGAACGGCATTCGTGGTTGATCGACAAAGCAACGGGCAAGCCGTTGCTTTCGATGTTTCCGCAGACCCGCGAAGGGCACGCACTCACCCCTCACGACACCGTGGTCAAGAAGCCCGCATGACGCCCGCCCGGCTTACATGGCCGGGTCGATGGGCGAAGGCGGCGCGCCGCGTTCCTCGATGGCCTGGCCTGCCAGCAGACACAGGTCTTCGCGGAAGTGCCCGGCGACGATCTGCACGCCAACCGGCACGTCCTTCACCATGCCCGTGGAGACGACGAGTCCCGGCAGGCCCATGGCGGGCAATGCGCGCATGGTCAGCTGGGCGTCCCACACGCGCTGGAATCCCGCCGCGCCCTGCATGTCGAGGTTATCGGGGAATGGCAGTTCGCCCGAAACCGGCAGCAGCAGCACGGGATAATCCGCCAGGAACAAGCGCCATGCGCGCGTGAGCGTCGTGCGGCGCACCAGCGACGGGACCACCACGTTCTCGGGCATCGCCGCGACCTTGGCGCGCACGCCGTCCACCACGGCCTGCGCGCCCGGGTCGCCGTCGCGCGCCACGGCGTCGGCGAGCGCCGGGAAGCCGTCGCCGAGCCACAGGCGTTCCTGCACTTCCCCGGCGTCACGCAAGAGCGGCACGTCGTCGATCTGTTCGACCGTCCAGCCCGCGTCGGCGAGTCGGCGGCCTGCGTCGAGCAACGCGTCCTCCACCTCCTTCGTGATGCTCATGCCGCCCGGGCGCAGGCAGAGCGCCACGCGCCGCGGCACGTCGGGCCCGATGAGCGGCGCCGGCGCCCACCAGGGGTCGCGCAGGTCGGGCGCGGCAAGCGCCGCGAGCGCTACGCGCAGGTCCTCGACCGTGCGCGCCATCGGGCCCGCGCCCGACATCATCTGCGCGCCGATCGGCCGCTCGGGCGACGACGCGTTGAACGCCGGCACGCGCCCGATGCTGGGCCGCAGGCCATGCACGCCGCACGCATAGGCCGGGTAGCGCACCGAACCGCCAATGTCGGTGCCGAGCGCGATATGCCCGATGCCGGCCGTGACCGCCGCCGCCGCGCCGCCGCTCGAGCCGCCCGGCGTGAGCGACGCATTGCGCGGGTTCTTCGTATGCCCGTGGACCTGGTTGCTCGTGAACCAGCGCAGGGCGAAGGTCGGCGAATTGGTGCGGCCGAGCAGCACGGCGCCCGCGCG
The DNA here is from genome assembly GCF_026343935.1 of Paraburkholderia sp. CNPSo 3076. Taxonomy (NCBI): domain Bacteria; kingdom Pseudomonadati; phylum Pseudomonadota; class Betaproteobacteria; order Burkholderiales; family Burkholderiaceae; genus Paraburkholderia; species Paraburkholderia sp. CNPSo 3076. The sequence continues at coordinate 38,648 of NZ_JAPMAL010000031.1, forward strand.
CACGAGGTTTTCGACAGCGGGGCTGTTCACCTGCGCGATCAGATCCTTTTGCAGACGCGTGCCGTTGGTCGTCGCGAAGCCTGCCTGGTCGATGTTGATCTTCGTGGTGACGGGCACGCCCGCGAGCGGCCCCGGGTCTTCGCCGCGTGCTATCGCCGCGTCGATCTTGTCGGCCTGTTCGAAGACCCATTCGGGCCGGTGTTCGATCACCGCGTTGATGAGCGGATTGACGGCTTCGAGGCGCTCGAGCGCGGCCTTCGCGGCCTCGCGTGCCGACACCTCGCGCGCGCGAACCCGCTTGGCGAGCTCAGTTGCGGATAAACGCCATAGTTCAGTCACGATCCCTCCGGTTCGTCAGCAAATTGAGAATGGCCAGGGCCTGTTCAGGCACTGGCCGACAACGTCTCGACACGCCGCCGGTCGCGCAGAACCGCTAGCGCGAGCGCCGCGAGTCCGCACGCCGCGATGAGCGCGAGCAGCGCCGCGCGGCCGCCGTGCACCAGCACCCAGCCGCCGACGCTCGGAAACCCGAAAGCGCCGACGAAGTACGCCGCGACGAACCACGTGAGCGCGGCGCGGCGGTGCGCGGCAACGGAGTCGTTGACGGCCTGGAGCTGGACGATCGGGTAAGCGAGCCCATACCCGGTGCCCAGAAGCACCGCGGCCGCCGATTGGAACAGCACGTGAAACGGCACGACGAACATCGCCGCGCTGCCCATCACCATCATGATGAGCAGCACTTTCGTCGCGGTTTCGGAGCGCATCTTGATGACCACGCGCGAGAGCAGCCAGCGCGTGGCGACGACCGTCACCGTGTAGACGCTGAAGAAGGTCGTCGCTTTCGCCTCGGTGCCTTGCACGAGCGACATCTGGAACGTCATGAGGCCCGAGAACACGCAGCCGCCCAGGGCGATGATGATGATGGGATACACCGCGCGCGTGCGGGCGATCACGCCCATCTTCAGCAGCCACGGGTCCGGCGAGGCCGGCTCCTGCGTCGCGGAAGCGGAAGCGGAGCGCACGTGCGGCGCGAGCCGGCCGAACAGCTCGAGCAGGACGGCCGCGAGCACGCACAGGCCGCCGATCGCGTAGAGCACGCCACCAAGCGGCATGCGCCAGAAGCGGATCGCAAAGCCCGCGAGCGCCGGACTGCCGCCGATGCCCGTCATCTGCATGGTGGCGAAGCGCAGGAACCACAGGCCGCGCTCGGCGTCGTTCGTGCGCTCGGCGAGTGCCATGGGCGCGGCGAGGCAGAACGCGCCCCAGCCGAAGCCCACGAGGAAGCCGGGCACGACGTCGAAGCTGCTCACGTGCTCGACGAGCGCGAAGCTCACCACGCCCGCGCCCACGCAGAGCGCCGCGAGCGCGGCCATGCGCGCCGCGCCCACATGCTGGGCAACCCAGCCCGTGAGCGAGACGCCCACGAAGGTGCCGAGCGCGGCGCCCGCGAGCGCCACGCCGGTGTTGATGTCGTTCCCGCCGATGGCGCGCACGTGCATGGAGAACAGGAACGTCGCGCCATAGCCTGCCGATGCGAGCAGGACGCCGACGAGCATGATGAGGGCACTGAATGGGCGCACGGCGGGACTTCCGGACGATGACGGAAGTATGTAGATTATCAGTGCCTGTACCCAGCGCGGCATTCAGGTGCTCCTCGGGTTCGATGTCGATGGCAGGCGAGCGGGCCGGTTACCTGGCGTCCTGCTGCGCGTGCTCCGCCGCGTCGATGATCGCGTCGGCCACGGCCTTCGGCTGGCTCAGCAGCGAGACGTGGCTGCCGTTCACGCGCGTCACCTTCGCGCCGATATGCTTCGCCATCGATTCCTGCAGCGCGGGGTCGATCATGCGGTCGCGCGTCGTCACGACGAAATACGAGGGCTTGTCGTGCCACGCGGCCTGCGTGACCTTCTGCGAAAGCGCGCCGCTGAACCACGGGCCCTGCGTGGCCGCGACGATGCGTTGCTGCACGGGCGGCAGGTCGGGAGCGAAGTCCTGGCGAATCGCCTTGTCGGAGAGCGTCAGGTAGCCCGCCGAGTCCTTGCGCAGTTCGCTCGCCCAGGGCGCGTCCGGCTGGCCCTGCGTGATATCGGCGATCGACTGGCCGTTGTCGGGCGCGAAGGCCGCCACGTACACGAGCGACTTCACCTTCTCGTCGTTGCCCGCTTCGCTGATCACGACGCCCGCCCACGAGTGGCCGACCAGCACCACCGGGCCCTTCTGCTGCTCGATGACGCGCTTCGTTGCGGCCGTGTCGTCGGCGAGCGAGCTGAGCGGGTTCTGCACGGCCACGACGTGCAGGCCGCGCGCTTCGAGCAACGGAATCACGCGGCTCCAGCTGGAGCCGTCGGCAAACGCGCCGTGCACCAGCACGACGTTGGTGCCTTTCAGGTCCTGCGGCGGCGCGGCGTGCGCCGCTTGCAGCGCGAAGAGGCCGCCGAGGAGCGCCACGGACGTGAAAATCTGCTTGATCGAAGCCATCGTTTTTCTCTCTTCTCTTATCGGGTCGTTCGGTGGGTCGGGAAAGGCGGATTACGAATGCGCGTAGATCGGGCCGAGGCCGGGGATATCGTCCTGCGCGGCGCGCGCGGCCTTCGCGGCGCGATGCGGCACGCGCGGAGCGGACGCATCGGACGAGCCGTCCGCCACACCGCCATACGACGACGAAGCGGCTTGCTGCGCGACCTCCGTGGCTTCCACGCGCGCCAGCGCTGCCTGGATGTTGCTCGGGTATTGGGTTTCGTCGGCGGCCGGGTTGTAGCCGGCTTTCTGCAGCTGCACGAGTTCGGCGCGCACCTGCGCGCGGGTGACGGGCTCGTTCGACTGAGCGAACGAAAGAACCGGGGCGGCGACGAGAGCAGCGAGGGCGAGGAGCTTGAGGGCTTTCATGACGTTCTCCAAAGAGGAATGAGGTAGACAGCGATCGGGTTCAATCCGGGTTCGGTTCAGCGCGAGTGGTGTATCGAGCTGGCGTAGGGGTATTTGAACGTCCGGATGTATCTGCCGTGTTTCCATTTGGGGCGCGGTTTGCATATGAACGTGTCCGAATTGCGCGCAGATACATTGCGCTACAAAAAGCCCGCCACGATGCGCGGCGCGGGCCGCAACGCAAACGCCGCCGGGCCCGCGAGGGCACGGCGGCGTCGCATGGCGTGGCGCGTATCAGCCGAACGTGAAGCTGTAGACGTGCGCGCCTGGGTCGAGAAAGCGGATCTCGAAGGTGTGATCCCCAATGCGACCGGTCTGGCGCACGAGCTGATACAGGCGCGCGCTGGTGGCGACGCCGCTGCCGTCCGCTGCGACGTCGGCGCCGTGCGCGGCGCCCGGCGGCGCGCCGTCGATGCTGATGCGAAAGCGCACGGGCTTGCCGTCGGCGGTGGGCGCGAGCACGAGATGCAGGTCGCGCGCATGAAAGCGATAGGCGATGCTCGCCTGCGGCGCGCACGCCACGGCGGACTCGGCGCCCACGTTCCACTGCCCGCCGAACGCCCACTGGTTCAAGCCGAGCTGCCCCGGCAATGTGTAGGATGCGGCCGTATCGGCCTGCACGCGCTCCGGATTCGCATTGCCCTGCGCCTCGCGATACCCCACATAGGTTTCGCCCGAGCCGATGTCGCGCGGATCCGCGGGGGCCAGCGCGCCGCTCGCCTGCGGCGCTTTCGGCGTGGCCGAGGGCGTGGCGCGGCCGTTGTCGGCCAGCAACTGCTGGATCGCCTGCTCGGCCTGCGCGTAGTCGCCTTCGCCGAAGTGGTGATAGCGGACGCGCCCCTCGGCATCGACGAGATAGAACGCCGGCCAGTACTGGTTGCCGAAGGCGTTCCAGATGCGGTAGTCGCTGTCCACGGCAACGGGATAGCGGATGTCCAGGTTGGCCAATGCCCGCTTGACGTTGCCCGTGTCATGCTCGAAGCCGAACTCCGGCGTGTGCACGCCGATCACGACGAGGCCGTCGTTACGGTAGCGGTCGGCCCACGTCTTCAGATACGGCAGGGTTCGCAAGCAGTTGATGCACGAATAGGTCCAGAAGTTGACGAGCACGACCTTGCCGCGCAGCGCTTCGGGCGTGAGCGGCGCGGAATTGAGCCACGCGTTCGCGCCGTCGAGCGCCGGCAGGCGGCCTTCCACGGCAAGATCGACGGCGGGCGCCGGGGCCGGCAGCGACACGCGCACGATCTGGGCCGCTTGTTCGTCTTGTACAACTGGGCGTGCCTGGGCTTCCCGCTCCTCATGACGCGCCGGCTCCGCGCTCGGCGCTTGCCGTGCCGCAGCGGGGCTCGCAAGCAAATCGACGAGGCGCGCCTCCACGCCATTGGTCGGCGCGCCCGGCACCAGCGCAAGCAGGCGCGTATCCACACCCAGCGCGATCGCGCCGACCGTGAGCAGCACGAGCGCACCCATCGCGCGCCGCACATGCTCGCCCACACCAAGCGAGCGCTTGAGCGCAGCCATTGCGCGATGGCCGAGGCCCGCCACCACCGCGAGCGAACTGGCGGCGCCCACGGCATAGGCGGCGAGCGCTGCCCAGGTTTCCCAGGTCACGCCGTGGCGGGCCGCGCCGGTGATGATGAGACCGAGGATCGGCCCGGCGCACGGCGCCCACAGCAAGCCCGTGGCGGCGCCGAGCAGCACGGCGGAGCCGATGCGGCGCGACGCGCCGTCGTCCTGCGAGTGCGCCATGAAGCAGTCGGCGAGCGCTGTGAGCGGGCCGGAGAGGCGCGTGGCGAGCGCAGGAAAGAGCAGCGCCGCGCCGAACAGCGCGAAGAGCCCGAGCGCGACCCAGCGGCCGTACTCGCTCAACTGCGCCGCGCCGTTCAGGCCGGCGGCGCCGAGCCCCGTGAGCAGCGCGAACGTGAGCGCGAGGCCGAGCAGCATGGGCAGGCGGCCAGTCAGGAAAGGCTCGTCGGAACGCGCGAACACGAACGGCACGACCGGCAGGATGCAGGGGCTCAGGACGGTGAACGCACCGCCCACGAATGCGATGACGATGAGTAACATGAGTTCGGTCTCCAGACGAATGTCGGCGGACTTGCCATGTGGCGTATTTCAGCGCGGGCATGTATCCGGGGAATGTCTGGAACGCGCGCGTCGTGCATCGTCATGTATCGCGAAAGCGGCTGGATACATACGGATACAAACACGCGCAACGCGCGCAGCGGCGTGCGCGAGACTGTGGACGCGCAGTGGACGATTTGTATCTCTACGTATCGCGCCCCGGCGGCGACACACTAAGTTTCAACAGTGCCGCAAGCGGGACACGAGCCAGATACGTGGGAGCGTTCCAATACGCTCGTCGTCCACACAAGGAGAACGCTCATGATCTCTCGTCTCAAGATAGCCGCTGTCGCCATCGGCCTCGCCGCCACCGCCGGGCTCGCCGCGTACGCTTCGGGCGAAGCGCCGTCGGGCGGCTCGGCCGCGCTGCAAACCGGCGCGCAGGCGCCCAACTTCACCGGTATCAACAACTGGTTCAACAGCCCGCCGCTCGACCTCAAGCAGTTGCACGGCAAGGTCGTGCTCGTCGACTTCTGGACCTTCGACTGCATCAACTGCGCGCACACGATCCCGCACATCAAGGAGCTGGACGCGCGCTATCGCGACAAGGGTCTCGTAGTGGTCGGCGTGCACACGCCCGAGTATTCGTTCGAGCGCGACACCGGCAACCTGCAGAAGGCCATCAAGCAATACGACATTACGTACCCGGTCGCGCAGGACAACGGTTACGCGACGTGGAATGCCTATGGCAACCAGTACTGGCCGGCGGTCTACCTCATCGACCAGAACGGCAAGCTCGTTTATACCCACTTCGGCGAGGGCGACTACGCGCAGACCGAGCAGAAAGTTCGCGATCTGCTGGGCATGCAGGGCAAGCAGGGATGATCGGCTGGCGCCGCCGCTCCGGCTTGCGGGGCGGCGGCGATCACAAGGCGCTACGCTACGTATTCGCCGATACCAGCAGCAGCATCGGGCGTTCGAGTTCCTCGGCCAATGCAGGCGTTTGCTGAACCTGCTCGAGCGTCGGCGCAAATTCATTCACGCGCTGAATAGAAAACCCCGCGTCGATCAGCGTATTCAGCGTGGTGCCCAGCGTGCGATGGTTCGAGATCGCGAGCGAAGAGACCGACTATACGCGTAACATGCGCGCGTACCCGCAAAAAGGGAGAAGACCGATGTCGACAGCCTGGAAAGGCTGCAGCCTGTGTGGCACGGTGCAATACAACGCGCGCGGCGCAGCTCATTTGCCACTGCCGCGATTGCCAGCGCGCTTCCGGATCGGCCGGTTTGCCGGTGCTCGTCGTGAGCGCGGCCGAATTCTCGTTCGAAGGCGAAATCCGCTCTTACACGATGACCGGCGGCAGCGGCATGCCGACTACGCGAAATTCCTGTGCGCATTGCGGCAGCCTGCTCTTCGGCACACCGCAGCATGCGCCGGATATCGTGACGCTCTACGCCGGAACGCTCGATGAACCTTCACGGTTCCATGCCGGATTCGTTCAGTTCACGTGTGAACGGCATCAACTGGACGCCCGCGAGCCCGGCGTCGCTCAATATGCGGGACGAGCGCCCTGAAACACTCATAGATGCCGCGTTTCCCGAGGCGGATTGCCCCAGTCATTCGCGAGACCGTTGGCATAGGAGATCGGTGCATCGAGGGCTTCGTTCAGGTCGAAGTCGTCGATGCACATGATATTCACGTTGATGTAAGGGTAGCCCGTCCCGTTCGGCATATCGACGCGGTCGAATACGTGCACGCCGCAATGTTTGCAGAACGGATGATGGGCTACCGGGTTGTTCCCTTCGTAATGGGTGAGATCGCTTTCGCCCGAGAGCAGAACGAAGGCTTCCGGGCGAACCTGGACGAGCCAAAGACGGAGTTTTCCGCAGAAACTGCAGTTGCATTTTCCCGTGCCCTTGCTGAAATCGATTAGGGCTTCGAACTTCACCGACTGGCAATGGCAACTTCCGCGGTATGTCCGCTGCATGGGGCTCTCCCGATCCGTTTGACGACGACTGCGGGATTATGTCACCGATCCTGAATCAGGAGCCTTGGCATCCCGTCAAGGCGCGAATCGCGTAAACACGTAGTCGCGATCCTTCACCTTCGACGCGTGGCACGCAAAACAGGGTTGATGCTGCGCCTCCTCGGCCGGCGCGATCATTTCCCACTTGCGGTAGCCGGGCGGAATCGTCACGCCGTAGATCGGCGAAACGGTCTGCCCCGGCGCTTGCGCGCCTTGCTGGGCCCATGCGGCGGGACCCTGCGCGAGAAGCGCGCGATGCCCGAAAAAACGGGCTTGCATCGCGGCCCCCGTCACAGATGCGTAACTTGCAGGATGGCCTGCGCGAACTCCTTGGGCGCTTCCTGCGGGAGATTGTGGCCGATGCCGCCGTCGAGATTGCGGTGCAGATACTTGCCCGTGAACTTCTTCGCGTAAGCGGCCGGCGCGGGATGCGGCGCGCCGTTGGCGTCGCCTTCGAGCGTGATAGTCGGCACGGTGATGGCCGGCGCGGCGGCGAGACGCTGCTCGAGGCTGTCGTACTTCGCTTCGCCCTGCACGAGCCCGAGGCGCCAGCGGTAATTGGAGATCACGATGGCCGCGTGGTCCGGATTCTGGAAGGACGCTGCACTGCGCGCGTAGGTCGCGTCGTCGAAGTTCCACTTCGGCGAGGCGAGTTGCCAGATCAGCTTGTTGAACGCGTCGCGATTCGCGGCATAACCCTGCGCGCCGCGCTCGGTCGAGAAGTAGAACTGGTACCACCACTGCAGCTCGGCTTGCGGCGGCAGCGGCTTGCGGTTCGCCTCCTGGCTGCCGATCAGATAGCCGCTCACGGAGACCATCCCCTTCACGCGCTCGGGCCACATCGCCGCGACGATGTTCGCCGTGCGCGCGCCCCAGTCGTAGCCGCCCAGAACGGCCTGATCGATCTTCAGGGCGTCCATGAACGCGATGAGGTCGACGGCGGTGACGGCCTGCTGGCCGTTGCGCGGCGTGTCGTCCGACACAATGCGCGTGCTGCCGTAGCCGCGCAGATACGGCACGAGCACGCGATAACCCGACGCGGCCAGCATCGGCGCGACCTCGACATAGCTATGGATGTCGTACGGCCAGCCGTGCAGCAGGATCACTACCGGGCCGTTTTTCGGACCCGCTTCGGCGTAGCCCACATTGAGCAGGCCCGCGTTGATCTGCTTGATCGGGCCGAACGATACGCCGTTGCCCGTGCGCGTGTTGCCTTCCGCGCCGCCAGCCGACTGTGCGTGCGCGAGACCGCCGAATGCGAAGTCCGCGAGCGTGAGGCCGGCGAGCGACGTGCCGAGAAGGCGACGGCGCCGGACGTTGACGGGATCTGACATGACCACTTCTCCTTGTTGTGCATGCAGGCCGCGCCCGAACGGCTTGGCCTCGTTGATGAGCCAGCGGCAGCGGATCGTTCGATTCGGTCGATCGCGCTCGCGGCGGCAGGCAAAACGCCCCGGTAAATTTATAACCGGGCGGGAAAAGCGCCATGTATCCCAATGTGTCTGTTGTGAGCGCGTACACAAAACGAATCAAAAAAGCGTCGGCGTGGCAGGATCGATGCGACGCGAGCGGGATTGCAAAAGCGGCTAGTTTGTATCGCAATGTATAAGCGGCGAGCGCGGACACATACCCTTGCAAAACGCGGCGTTCATGAAACACGGCAGATACGTCCGGTGGTTGTAATGCATCAACGCCGGAACTTGCTGATGACCGGACGGATTTCCGAACCCTTCCCAGGAGAAAGTCATGAACGTATCGAAGCTCGCCCTCGCCTTTGCCGCCAGCGCGGCAGTCCTCACCGCCGCTCCGGTCTTCGCCGCCATGCCCGCTCAATCGAGCGCGGCGCAACCCGCGGTTCAGACAGGCCAGGCATGGACGCCCGCCAGCAATGCGGCGAACGCAAAGATCACGCGTGCACAGGTTCGCCAGGAACTGGTTCAGGCACAGCACGACGGCCAGCTCGCCGCGCTCCAGCAGCTGTATCGCGGCAGCTAAATCCTTGTCCTCACGACGCTAACCCCAGGAGATAAACACCATGACCCAGGCAGAAAAAGTGCTGTACACCGGCAAGACCCACACCACCGGCGGGCGCGACGGCGCGGCCCGCAGCGAAGACGGGCGTCTGGACGTGAAGCTCTCGCCGCCCGGTTCGAGCGCGCCGGGCACGAATCCGGAGCAGATGTTCGCGGCGGGCTGGTCGGCGTGCTTTATCGGCGCGATGGGCCGCGCCGCCACCAAGCTCGGCACGACGCTGCCGCGCGACGTGGCGGTCGACGCCGAGATCGACCTCGTCAACGCCGACGACGCCTTCAAGCTGCGCGGCCGCCTGAACGTGACCCTGCCGGGCGTCGACCGCGAGACGGCGCAGCGCATCGTCGAAACGGCACACCAGATCTGCCCGTACTCGAAGGCGACGCGCGGCAACATCGACGTGACGCTCAGCGTGGTCGAGGCGTGATCGCGTAGCAGTAGAAAGCAAAAAAGCGGGGCGGCTTGCGCGCGCCCCGCTTTGCCTTTGCGTCTTGAGGTGCGCGTTGCGCTTTAGCCGTGCGGCGCTTCCACGAGATTGCCCGGCGAACCGTTACGCCAGGCCTCCACGTTGCGCAGCGTCGTTTGCGCGATCTCGCTCATCGCCTCGCGCGTAAAGAACGCCTGGTGCGACGTGACGATCACGTTCGGAAACATCAGGAGACGCGCGAGCACGTCGTCGTCCTGCAGCGGCGCATCCGAGTGGTCCTCGAAGAACAGGCCGCCTTCCTCCTCGTACACGTCGAGGCCGAGATGCCCCAGCTGGCCGCTCTTGAGCGCATCCACGAGCGCGCTGCTTTCCACGAGCCCGCCGCGGCCGGTATTGATGAGCATGGCGCCGCGCTTCATCTTCGCGAGCGCGTGACGGTCGATCAGATGACGGGTGGCGGGCACGAGCGGGCAATGCAGGCTCACCACGTCGGACTGTGCCAGCAGCGTATCGAGCGGCACGTAGCGCGCGCCGAGCGCCAGCAAGTCGGCGGCCGGCGTGCCCGGGTCATGGGCGAGAACCTGCATGCCGAAGCCCGCCATGATGCGCGCAAAACACCGGCCGATAATGCCCGTGCCGATCACGCCGGCCGTCTTCCCATGCAGGTCGAAACCGAGCAGCCCGGCAAGCGAGAAGTCGCCTTCGCGCGTGCGCGACACGGCGCGTGGCAGCTTGCGGTTCAGCGCGAGGATCAGCCCGACGGCATGTTCGGCCACCGCATGCGGCGAATACGCGGGCACTCTCGCGACGGTGATGCCAAGACGCTGCGCCGCGGCAAGATCGACGTGATTGAAGCCCGCCGAGCGCAGCGCCACGAGTCGCGTGCCGCCCTTGTGGAGGCGCTCGAGCGTGGCGGCATCGACCGCATCGTTCACGAACGGGCACACCACGTCGTAGCCGTCGGCGATCACGGCCGTATCGGCATCGAGATGCGATTCCTGGTAGTGCAATTCGTACTGGAAAGCGGTGTTCGCTTCGGTAAACGTGTCGACGTCGTACTGGCGCGCGCTGAACAGGATCATGCGTGGGCGAGCGGAAGGGGGGATCTGGGTTCCCGGCATGTTGACCTCGTGCGAGCTTCGGGGTGTCGGCGCGAATTGCGCCGTGATGCGCATGGATGCGCCTTGAACCCGAACGTCAAAGCGTTCGCGTGTGCCGCCGCGCGGGCGTGCATGCGCGCACCCACATAGTAACAGCAGCCTGGCGCGCGATCGGGAATGCGCGGGCCGGGCATGGACGCGGCAACGCCGCGAAGCCTGCCGGTGCGCGGCAAACTTCGCGGCGTGGTGCCGCGCGCATTACGAGTGGGCGTAGATCGGGCCGAGGCCAACGACATCCTGGCCGGCCTCATTGGCACCGGCGGCATTCGATGCGGCGCGGGCGTGCGTGCGGCTACCTGCTGCGGACGCACCCTCGGCCGATCCGCCGAACGCCGACGCCGCGGCGCCGCTTTCGGCGCTCACGCGCGAGAGCGCGGCTTGCAGGTTCGCGGGGTATTGCGTGTTATCGCTGGCGGGGTTGTAGCCGGCCTTCTGGAGTTGCACGAGTTCGGCCTTCACTTCGGCGCGGGTCACCGGTTGGCTCGACTGTGCGAACGAGAGCGCGGGAACGGCAACGAGGGCAGCAAGAGCGGCGGCGACGAGCGAGTGTGCGAGCTTCATGGTGTTTCTCCTGACGTTGGGTGAGTGGTTGCGCACTGTTGTGTATCAACCTTGCGTAGGAGACATTTGAACGCCGCGATGTATCTGGCTTGTTTGCACGCGAGCCCGTTTTTGCAAGCGCGTTTGTCGGACAGACGGCCAGACACAGTGCGATACAAGAACCCGCCCGGCCGGCCAGGCGGGGTCCGTTAGCACGCCAATAAGGGACGATTCAAAAGTGTTGCTGCACTGCACACTTAGCCTCCTCGCGCCTTGCATTCCGCCCCGAAATCTCTATAATAAGGGTTATCCCTTAGGCACTAACCCTAGCAAAGAGGAAATCATGGGTGCAATCGTCGAAAAAGTGACTCAAGTCCTGGCTGCACTGCGTCGTCTTGGCGCCGAAGCGCTGAACCGTCACCTCGAATACTGCGAACTGCTCGCAGAAGCTCAGCGCCGCTGGTACTAATCCGCGCCTGACTGCAGCAAGCGTCCCCGCCCGCACAAACGCGGGACGAGAAGTAACACGCGGCCGCATCGAGCGGTCGGGTTTTATGCGGCGCCCAACCAAACCTCGGCTTCCGGGGCATCCGCGCGCGCCGCATTGGGACGCCACCCCGGCGCCGCCAGAAGCGCGCCGGCAAAGGCGTGCGCCTAGCCACGCAACGCATGCGTGACCGGCCGGTCGTCCAGACGCCGCCAGGTGAGCACGTCGTTCCTGCCATCGCCGCCGCACCGAATCCTGGTAGCGCGTGAGGATGAAATGCGCGACCGCGTTCGAGTCGTACGCAGCCACCAGTTCGCGCGCCCATAGGCCTCGCCGCCGAATGGGTCCATGCGCGCTTGCACAGTCCTCTTGCCATTTGGTTGCGATAGCAACGACCTGCCGGCCACCGGATGTTCGCCACGAAGCCCGGCGCGCCAAATCTCGATTCCTCCATTGCCTTCGGAGCCGCGCAATCAGTGTGCGGCGCAACGTTCGGCGCGTATTCCTGCCATTCGGGCCGGTTCGCGCTTTGGGCGGAAAGCGCCTAATCTTGAGGTATCGGCTCTTGCCCCATCTGTGAACCGGAACGTGCGCCACCTTCCGGACTCCCGATGCGCGATCATCGCCCCTCGCATGCCGCGGTGCACGACGCACCGCCCGTTCACCCGCACCATCCGCTCACGGCGCGGCTTGCTCGCGCCGTCGTGTTCGTCGCCTTGCTGGTCGCGTGGGCCGCCCTGGCGGCCGCGCTGGCTGTGCCGGACGCGTTCGCGGCGGCCAGGGCGCCCGTCGTCGTCATGACGGTGAACGGTGCGATCGGCCCCGCCAGCGCCGATTTCATCGTCCGCTCGCTGGAGCGCGCCGCGCGCGAGCACGCGCCGCTTGCGATCCTCGAGCTGGATACGCCCGGCGGCCTCGACACGTCGATGCGCCAGATCATCAAGGCGATTCTCGCCTCGCCGGTGCCGGTCGCGGCGTTCGTCGCGCCCGGCGGCGCGCGCGCCGCGAGCGCGGGCACCTATATCGTCTACGCAAGCCACTTCGCGGCCATGGCGCCGGGGACCAACCTCGGCGCGGCATCGCCGGTGCAGCTCGGTGTGGGCGGCGGCGGTGGCGGTGGCCTTCCAGGTGGCCCGCCAGGCGCCCCCGAGACAGCCCCCGGCGCATCGGCCCCGCACCCCGACGACAACGAATCGACGGAAGCCCGCAAGGTCATGCACGACTCCGCCGCCTACATTCGCGGCCTCGCGCAACTGCGCGGGCGCAACGCGGCGTGGGGCGAGCGTGCGGTGCGCGAGGCCGTGAGCCTCTCGGACGAAGAAGCGCGCGACCAGCACGTGATCGATCTGATCGCGCAGGACCCCGCGGATCTCGCGCGCCAGCTCGACGGCCGCACCGTCACGACCACGGCGGGCACGCTGCGCGTCGCCACTGCACACGCGCCGCTCGAAGTCGTCGCGCCCGACTGGCGCAACCGCTTCCTCTCGATCGTCGCCGACCCGAACGTCGCGCTGATTCTGCTGACCATCGGCATTTACGGGCTCTTCTTCGAGTTCGCGAACCCAGGCTTCGTGCTGCCCGGCGTGGCAGGCGCGACCTGCCTGCTGGTGGGCCTCTTCGCCATGCAGCTGCTGCCCGTGAACTACGCGGGCCTCGGGCTCGTGCTGCTCGGGCTCGCATGCCTCATTGCGGAGGCATTTCTGCCGACCTTTGGCGTGCTCGGCTTCGGCGGCATCGTGGCGTTCGCCATCGGCGCGCTCATGCTGATGGACACCAGCGCGCCCGGCTACGGCATCCCCATCCCGCTCATCGCAGGCCTGGCGCTAGGCGGCGCGGCGTTCGTCGCCACCGTCTCCAGCGTGGCGCTGCGCGCGCGGCGGCGGCCCGTGGTGACCGGCGCGGAGGCGATGGTAGGCGCCACTGGCGAAGTGATCGACGAGGGCCTGCACCCCGACCCGCGCCCCGGCCACGCAGCCCTTTCCACGGGCTGGGCGCGCGTGCATGGCGAGCGTTGGCGCGTGGCATGCACCACGCCGCTCGCCGCCGGCAGCCGCGTGCGCGTGAGTTCGCGCAGCGGCCTCATGCTCACCGTCACTCCGCTGCACGGCGCGGCACACGACAAGGCAAACGACAAGGGAGAACGTTCATGATCGGCTTCACGTTCGGCTTCACAGGTCTTCTGATCGCGCTGCTGGTGCTGATCGCCTTATCGTCCATCCGCATCTTCAAGGAGTACGAACGCGGCGTCGTATTCATGCTCGGGCGCTTCTGGAAGGTCAAGGGACCGGGCCTCGTGCTCATCATTCCCGTGGTGCAGGTGGCGGTGCGCATCGACCTGCGCACCGTGGTGTTCGACGTGCCTTCGCAGGACGTCATCACGCGCGACAACGTTTCGGTGAAAGTGAACGCCGTGGTCTATTTTCGCGTGGTGGACCCCGAAAAGGCCGTGATTCAGGTCGCGCGCTACGTGGACGCGACGAGCCAGCTCGCGCAGACCACGCTGCGTGCCGTCCTCGGCAAACACGAACTCGACGCCCTGCTCGCCGAGCGCGAGCAACTGAACGCCGACATCCAGAAAGTGCTGGATGCGCAAACGGACGCGTGGGGCATCAAGGTGTCGAACGTCGAGATCAAGCACGTGGACCTCAACGAAACGATGATCCGTGCGATTGCGCGCCAGGCCGAAGCCGAACGCGAACGCCGCGCGAAGGTGATTCACGCGGAAGGCGAACTGCAGGCATCCGAAAAATTGCTGCAGGCCGCACAATGTCTCGCGCAACAGCCCCAGGCCATGCAACTGCGCTATCTGCAGACGCTCACCACCATCGCCGCCGACAAGAACTCCACCATCGTCTTCCCGCTGCCGATCGAACTGCTCAATGCGCTGATCGAGCGGTCGGGCCCGCCGCGCGAACGTTGAGTGATCCGTCCCCTCAGTTTTGAGCCGCTTGCGCCCTCGCGACATCTTTGACAGTTCACCTGAATATTGCAGCGCAGCGAAAATTGTCGACCGCCGCAGTGCGCGCGCTCGTGCGCGCTTCTTTTGAGCTTGGGATTGGCAGAGCGCGGAAATATCGCCAATAATTGCCGAACATCCACTAACGGACGACGGCGGCCATGGATTACAGTCCCGAAGCCATCCGCACGATCGCTCTGGTCGGCCATGCCGGCTGCGGCAAGACCTCGCTTGCCGAAGCGCTCCTGCACCAGGGCGGCGCGCTGCACGCGCCAGGCAGCGTGAATCGCGGCACCGCCCTCTGCGATTTCGATCCCCTCGAACGCAAGTATCACCACTCCCTCAACTCCGCCATCGCCCACCTCGACCACCAGGACACGCGCATCTACCTGCTCGACACACCCGGCTACCCCGACTTCGCCGGCATGTCGATGAGCGCGCTGCCCGCGGTGGAAACGGCGGCCATCGTCATCAATGCGCGCACCGGCATCGAGATGACGACGACCCGCATGATGGCGTACGCGCAGCAGCGCAAGCTGTGCCGGATGATCATCGTGAACGGCATCGACGCGGAAAAGGTCGATTTGCCGGGACTGCTCGCGCAGATCCAGGAGACCTTCGGCAAGACTTGCCTGCCGATCAATCTGCCTGCGCAAGGCGGCCGCGAAGTGGTGGACTGCTTTTTCAACCCGGCGGGCGAAGCCGACTTCTATTCGGTGGAAGCCGCGCACAACGCGCTCGTCGACCAGGTGATCGAACTCGATCCCGAGTTGATGGAGTTGTACCTCGAACAAGGCGAAGCCGTTAGCCCCGAGCAACTGCACGAGCCGTTCGAACGCGCGTTGCGCGAAGGGCATCTCGTGCCGGTGTGCTTCACCTCCACGGCGACGGGTGCGGGCATCGCGCAACTGCTCGACGTGTTCGTGCGGCTCTTGCCCAATGTCACCGAAGGCAATCCGCCGCTGTTCTACCGCGAGGTGGAGGGCAAGGAAGGCAGGGAGCCCGTGCGCGCCGAGCCGGATGCCGACAAGCACGTGCTCGCGCATGTGTTCAAGATCGTGATGGATCCGTATATCGGCAAGGTAGCCGTGTTTCGCATTCATCAAGGCACGGTGACGCGCGACAGCCAGCTTTATATCGGCAACGCGCGGCAGCCGTTCAAGGTGGCGCATCTGCTGATGCTGCAGGGCAAGGAGCATACAGAGGTGCAGCGCGCGGGGCCCGGCAATATCTGCGCGGTGGCGAAGGCCGACGACATCGGCTTCGACGCCGTGCTGCACGACGCGCCCGAGGACGGCAACATCCACCTCACGCCGCCTGCGTTTCCCAATCCGATTTACGGGCTTGCTATCGAGCCGGCGCGGCCCGGCAATGAGCAACGCGTGTGGGAAGTGCTGCAAAAGCTCGCGGCGGAAGATCCTTGCCTGCAGATCGATCACCCCGAAGGGACCAATGAAACCGTTGTCCGTGGGCTGGGCGAACTGCACTTGCGCTACATGCTGGAGCGGCTCACCGATCAGTACAAACTCGACGTCGTGACGCGTCCGCCTACGATTGCGTGGCGCGAGACGATTGGCGGCAAAGCCGAGGGCCATTGCCGCCACAAGAAGCAGACGGGCGGCGCGGGCCAGTTCGGCGAAGTCATGTTGCGTGTCGAGCCCCTGCCGCGCGGGGCGGGCTTCGAGTTCGTGGATGCCGTGAAAGGCGGCGCGATTCCTTCGCAGTTCATGCCTGCGGTGGAAAAAGGCATCTTGCAGGTGATCGACAGCGGTCCGCTCGCGGGCTTTCCCATGCAGGACGTGCGGGTGATTGTGTACGACGGCAAGCACCATCCGGTGGATTCGAAGGAAGTGGCGTTCGTTACCGCGGGCCGCAAGGCGTTTATCGATGCGGTGCTGAAAGCGCAGCCTATCGTGCTCGAACCGATTGTCGATATCGAGGTGATGACGCCTGAAGCCGCGATGGGCGACATCATCGGCGATCTTTCCGCGCGGCGCGGGCAGGTGCATGGCACGCGCACGATGGGCGGCCAAGCTATGGTCATTGCGGGGAAGGTGCCGCTTGCCGAACTCAACGATTATCAGTCGCGGCTGAATTCGCTCGCGGGCGGGCATGGGAATTACAGCATCCAGCTGAGCCACTACGATCCAGTGCCGCCGACGCATCAGGAAAGGCTGGCAGCGCAGCATAAGGGGCGGGGGGAGAGTGTGGAGTGAGGGGGGTTGAAAACGGGGCTATTGATTAGGAAATAAACATTTCCTATAATCATCCCCATGGCATCCGACCACCCATCCCAACCCCTGGCCCGCTCCCCCGGCCGACCGCGCGAATTCGACATGGAAACCGTCGTGGACGGCGCCGTGCGCGTTTTCCGCGAGCGCGGCTACCACGCCACCTCCGTGGGCGATCTCAGCGAAGCAACGGGCCTGACTGCAGGGAGCCTCTACAAGGCCTTCGGCGACAAGCGCGGCGTCTTTCTCGCCGCGTTCGACCACTACGTCACCACGCGCAACGCCGAATTGCGCCATCGCATCGACAAGCAGTCCAAAGCAAGCGAGAAGATCCGCGTCATCTTCCTCTTCTACGCCGAATCGTCCCACGGCAGCGAGGGGCGGCGCGGCTGCCTCGTGGTTTCCAGCGCAACGGCGCTCGCCACTTTCGACGACGAAGTCGCCACGCGCGTCGAAGCCGCCATGCGGCGCACCGAAGAGATGCTGCGCGAACTCCTCCAGCAAGGTCAGCAAGACGGTTCGGTTGCAGCGGAAATCCATGTCCCGGCCATGGCGCGTACCTTGCTCGCCCTGCTCCACGGCTTTCGTTTGATCGGCAAATCCGGCCGCACGCAGCGTGACATGCTAGCCGTCGCCGCCGAAGCCATGCGTCTACTGCGTTGAAATTTTTTTGGCTAATTTGGAAATGATTATTTCCAATCAATGTCAACGTTCCCTGAACCCATAGGAGTGTCACGCCATGAGTACACCCTCACGCATCATTGACCACGGTCCAGCCTCGGTGGCCGACCCCATCCTGCCCGGCTTCGCGCATCGCTTCGAAACCATCGATGGCACGCGGCTTCACTACGTAATCGGCGGAAATAAGGATGGCGAAACAGTCGTGCTGCTGGCCGGCTACCCGGAGAGCTGGTTCGCGTGGCGCAAGGTCATGCCGCTCCTCGCCGGGCGGTATCGCGTAATCGCACCGGACCTGCCCGGCCAGGGCGACTCCGATCGTCCACCGGTTGGCTACGACACGCAATCGCTCGCAACCGCCCTGCACGCGCTGCTCGGCAAGCTCGAAGCACGCCGCTACCACCTCGCCGCTCATGATGTCGGCGCCTGGGTGGCTTACCCCTATGCGGCACTATTCGGCGCTGAAGTGTCGAGCCTCGCGTTGCTCGACGCCGGCATTCCCGGCATCACGCTGCCGGAAGCGCTGCCCGTCGCGCCCGAGCGCGCGTGGCGCACCTGGCACTTCGCCTTCCATGCGGTTCCCGATCTGCCGGAGCTGCTGATAGCGGGCAAGGAGCGCGCGTATCTGGAGTGGTTTCTGCGCCGCAAAACGGCGAATCCGCAATCCTTCACAGATGCCGATATCGACGAATACTTGCGCGTGTTCACAAAGGAAGGCGGATTGCGCGCGGGGTTGGCCTACTACCGCGCGGCCGATGTTTCGGCGCGCCAGAATCGCGAGTTGAGCACGCGCGGCAAATTGCCGATGCCCGTTCTCGCGCTGAGCGCCGATCAGGGCTCGATTGCCGACATGGCCGGTCCGCTGCGCCATTACGCCGACGAGGTGCAAGGCGCGACGCTTGCCCACTGCGGCCATTTCCTGCCGGAGGAGCAGCCCGCGGCCGTGGCCGAAGAACTGCTGCGTTTGTTCGGCCAGACCTGACTCGGACCGGCCTTACTCCGGCGCTTCGACCGTGGTCACCGCCGAGGAAAACACATACCCCTCGCTGCGCAGCGTCTTGATGTAACGCGGCTCGCGCGCCTCGTCCCGCAGGCGCTGGCGCAGCCGGCTTACGAGCAGGTCGATCGAGCGGTCGAACGCGTCGGCCTGGCGGCCTTGCGTGAGGCTCAGCAGCTGGTCGCGCGTCAGCACGCGTTGGGGATGGTCGAGAAACACGCGCAGCAGCCGGTATTCCGCGCCGCTCAGCGCGACGATCGTGCCCTCGGCGTCGAGCAGATGCCGCGCCGTCGTGTCGAGCCGCCAGTCGCCGAACGCGAGCAGTTGCGCCGCCTCGCTCACTTCCATGCCCGGCGGCAGCATGCGTGTGCGGCGCAGCACCGAGCGGATGCGCGCGAACAGTTCGCGCACGGCGAAGGGCTTGGGCAGATAGTCGTCAGCGCCCATTTCGAGGCCCACGATGCGGTCCGTCTCTTCGTTGCGCGCAGTGAGCATCACCACGGGCACGGCGCGGAACTTGCCCGCGCGCAGCTCGCGGCACAGCACGAGCCCGTCGTCGCCGGGCATCATGAGGTCGAGCACGATCAGGTCGGGCGCGCCGCCCTCCAGCACCGAGCGCATTTCGCGCCCGTTCGCGGCCAGCGACACGCGCATGCCGTTCTTTTCGAGGTAGGCCCCGACCAGTTCACGTATGCCGCGATCGTCGTCGACGATCAGAACGTGATCCATCTTTTCCGTCATTGGTTTTCTTCTCCTTGCGCGCGAGGCGTGAACGGGTTTCGGCAATGCACGAACAGTACACCGGATGCGCAATCTCCGCAGCCAGGCCGCTCGCCGCGAAGAACAGGATGGCGAGCAGGCGTTTCATGCGTCCTCCACCAGGGAAAGACTAGCACCGTCGGCAACCGACGCTTCGAGCGCGTAGACGTCCACGCCCGCAAGGCAGCCGAGATTGACTCGCCAGCGCGCCGGATCCCTGCGCGTCTGGTGAAACGGATAAATGCCGCAGTGCCTGCAGAAATAGTGCTTCGCCACGCGCGTGTTGAACTGGTACAGCGTGAGCGCGTCTTCGCCTGCGAGGATCGTCAGTTCGGGGCCCTCGAACGGCGGACTCATCAGCGCGCCCTTGCGCCGGCACAGGCTGCAGTTGCAATGCCCGGCCGGCTCGATCGCCGTGCGGACTTCGAACTGTACCGCACCGCAATGACAGGAACCCTTCCAGTTTGTCGTGTTCGCCGACGTGCTCATCTTGCTCTCCGCTCGGTTGATTTCGTTGGGTGATTGAACTTGCTACGGGCCGCGTACAAACCGGAACCGCGCCGCCCGATTCGGGACGACAATGTGCGCTAGCGCAGATTCGGCGCGCAGCATATCGACCTGAAATGGCCGGCAATGACCGCAGCCGGCCCGCAACAGACCGGCATTGTTTATGCTCGCAAGCTGGTAGCGAGCGAAACTGAGAGAACGGCTCCAGGAGATCCCTATGAAATGTCTGCGAATCTATGCCGACGCCCAGGGTGAGTCCCATTTCGAGGACATCGATATCCCGCTCACCCCGCTTGAGCTATTTCCCAACATCCCGCCCATTTACCTCTCGACGTGGGAGCCGGCAAAGGCGGTGCGCTTTGGCTGGGTGCCGGCGGGCCTCAAGGAGGCGGACTGGCACACCACGCCGGTTCGTCAGTTCGTGATCTGGATGACCGGCTGGGTCGAGTTCGAAACGAGCGACGGCGACACGCGCCACTGCGAGCCGGGCACGGTCGTGCTGTGCGAAGACACCGTGGGCAAGGGCCATCGCTCGCGCCACCCCGAGGAAGGCCAGTTCAACGTGTTCATTCCGCTCGCTTGATCAACCGCTTGACTCACACGACCGGACGCCTAAGGCGCGCCGCCTTTCACGCATCCGCGCCGCCAAGCACGAGCCGCCCTTCCAGGCCGCCTTCGGGCCGGTTGCGCAGCGTGAGCTGCGCGCCCATCGCCACGGCGAGCTGGCGCGAGATCGCGAGGCCCAGGCCCGTGCCGCCCGTGCCCCGGTTGCGCGAGGTCTCGAGCCGGTAGAACGGCTCGAATACCTTTTCGAGCGCTTCCTCGGGAATGCCGGGCCCGCTGTCTAGCACCGAGATCGTGACGGTCTTGTCCTGCGGCGACGCGCTCACCTCGATGGCCGCTGTGCTCCCATACTTCAGCGCGTTATCCACGAGATTGCCGACGATGCGCCGCAGCGCCTGCACGCGCGTGACGATCGCCACGTTCAGGCGGCGCTCGAAGCTCACAGGCGAGCCCGCATCCACGTAGTCGCATACCAGGCTGTCGAGCAGCGCGTCCAGGTCGACGCGAGCGGGCGCTTCGCCGGTGCCGTGCAGCGTACGCGCGTAGGCCACGCCCTCCTTCACCAACTGCTCCATCTCGTGCAGGTCCTGCGCGAGCTTGCCCGCTTGCGCTTCGTCGTCCATCTGGTCCACGCGCAGCCGCATACGCGTGATCGGCGTCTGCAAATCGTGGGAGATGGCCGCCAGAATCTGCATACGCTCGGCCACGTGCGCCGATATGCGCTGCTGCATCGCGTTGAACGCGCGCGCCGCGCGCGCCACTTCGGAGGGCCCTTCTTCCTCCAGGCGCTCCGCCTTCAGGTCCGGACCGAGCGCGTCGGCCACGCGCGCGAGTTCGTGCAGCGGCCGCGTGGCGGTGCGCACCGCGAACCAGCAGCACGCCGCCAGCACGACGAGCTGGGCGGCGAGCACAGCCGGCAGCCAGCCCGACAAGGGCAGCGCGGGACCCGGGCGGTAATCGATGGTGAGCGGCGAGCCGTCGGACAGCCGCAGGTGGATCTGCAGGCGTTCGCGCTTGCCGGGCACCGAATTGGTCGTGAGCGCATACTTGTCGCCGAGGCCCGCCGCGATGGCCGAGGCCACGTCCTTCGAGCGGCTCGCTTCGGGCGGCTCGCCCGGCGTGCCGGGACCGAGGATGAAGCTATAGGTACGCCGCGCGAGCTGCGGCAGCCACGCGGCGCGTTCGGCCGCGGGCAGATGGTCGAGCAGCGCCACGGAGATGGCGACTTCGCGCGAGATGTAATTGGTCATCATGTTCGCGGTGGCGTCGTTGCGCTCGGTCATCGTGAGCTTGAACGACAGCCCCTGCGCGAGCGCGAGGCCGACGCAAAGGATCAGGGCGAGGCGCGCGAACAGCGTGCGCGGCCAGTGCAGCGCGCTCATTGCCGCGCCGCCCGCAAAACCAGCGGTGTGCATGTTCGGACTCCGTGTGCAGGGAATGATGGGTTTATACCGCATGCCGCGAGAGGCTTTGTATCTCACTGTATCGGCGCGGGCGCGGGACACAATACATTGCAGGCCCGTTCGTATTACCGCGTTTGCGGCTTGCGCTGCGGTGCGTCATCGGCCCATTCGCGCACGGCCTGCGCGAACAGGCGCAGCGCCGCGGGCGGATGGCGATTGGCCGGATAGTAAAGGCAGAGCCCCGAAAACACCGGCCCCCACTCGGGCAGCAGGTGGACGAGCCGCCCGGCGGCCACATGGTCGGCCACGAGCGATTCCGGCACCCAGGCCACGCCCACCCCGGCGAGCGCCGCCTCGACCATCAGGTTGAGATTGCCGAGCGTGAGCGGCCCGTCCACGTCGATGCTGGCGCTCTTGCCGCGGTGCGCGAAATCCCAGCGGAACAGCGCGCCGCTCTCGAAGCGAAAGCGGATGCAGCGGTGCTGCTCCAGGTCGTGCGGCGCGCGCGGCGGCGCATGATGCGCCAGATATGCGGGCGAGGCCACCGCGCCAAAGCGCATGTCCTGCGTGAAGCGCACGGCGATCATGTCGCGCGGCACGTCTTCGAGCACGCGCACGCCGGCGTCGAACCCGCCGGCCACGATGTCCACGAGCCGCGAGTCCGCCACGAATTCCACGCGGATGTCCGGATAGCGGGCGAGGAACCCCGGCAGCACATGGCGAATGAGCGGGCGCGCCCCCGATTCCGAGGCGCTGATGCGGATCGATCCCGAAGGCCGGTTGCTCGCGGTCGCGACGTCGTTCACGGCGTCTTCGAGATCGGCCATGGCGGGCCGCACGCGGCTGAGCAGTTGCTCGCCCGCCTCGGTCAGCGCCACGGAGCGCGTGGTGCGGTTCAAGAGGCGCACGCCGAGCTTCGCCTCCAGGTTGCGCACAGTGTGGCTGAGCGCGGAAGGCGAAACGCCCAGCACGCGCGCTGCGCCGCTGAAGCTGCGCTGCTCGGCGATCCTCACGAAGGCCGTCAGTTCGGATAAGCCGGTGCGCACCATTTGTGAATTTCCCTCAATACCCCATGCAAGTTTAGCGGGATTGTTGAGCGGCCTGCAGCAACCTACACTCGGTCGGGTCGAAGGCGGCTCCCACACGAACGGGAGCGCCGGTCCTTTCAGTTCACGCAACCAGGAGCAAGACATGCAAAAGCGCACACTCGGCAAGAACGGCCTCGAAGTTTCCGCGTTGGGCCTTGGCTGCATGGGCCTGAGCTTCGGCTACGGCCCCGCCACCGAAAAGAGCGACGCGATCCGCCTGATCCAAACGGCGTTCGAGCGTGGCGTCACGTTCTTCGACACGGCTGAAGTCTACGGGCCCTTCGTCAACGAAGAACTGGTTGGCGAGGCGCTCGCGCCGATTCGCGACCAGGTGGTGATCGCCACGAAGTTCGGCTTTCAGGACGGCGACTCGAAGAAGCCCATGGACAGCCGTCCCGAGCGCATCCGCGCCGTGGCCGAGGCGTCGCTCAAGCGCCTGAAGACCGACCGCATCGACCTGTTCTATCAGCATCGCGTCGATCCGAACGTGCCCATGGAAGACGTGGCCGGCACGGTCAAGGACCTGATCCGCGAGGGCAAGGTCAAGCACTTCGGCCTTTCCGAAGCGGGCGAGCAGTCCATCCGCCGCGCCCACGCCGTGCAGCCCGTCGCGGCGCTGCAGAGCGAATATTCGCTCTGGTGGCGCGAACCGGAACACAAGGTGATACCGGTTCTGGAGGAGCTGGGCATCGGCTTCGTGCCGTTCAGCCCGCTCGGCAAGGGCTTTCTGACCGGCGCGATCGACGAGCGCACGTCGTTCGACCAGAGCGACTTCCGCGCCATGGTGCCGCGCTTCACGGAGGAGAACCGCAAGGCCAACGCGGGGCTGGTCGACGTGCTCGGCCGCCTGGCTGATGGCAAAGGCGCGACGCGCGCGCAGATCGCACTGGCCTGGCTGCTCGCGCAAAAGCCGTGGATCGTGCCGATTCCTGGCACCACGAAGCTTACGCGGCTCGACGAGAACGTGGGCGCGGCCAGTGTCGAGTTGAGCGCTAGCGATCTCGCCGCCATCGAAGCGGCGCTCAAGGAGATCCAGGTGGTGGGCGACCGCTATCCGGCCCAGTGGCAGCAGCGGGTGGATCGCTGAGCCTGCGCGCGCGGCCTGCTCACACCCACAATCGGTACATCCAGATCGACTCGTCCTCGACATGGCGCTGCGCGAAGTCGGTGGGCGAGAAGCCGGTCATGCGGCGGGTCGTGCGGCTCAGGTGCGGCTGATCCGCGAAGCCTTCGTCCTGGGCGAACGCCGCCCAGGCGAAGGACGGACCGTTGGCGAGGCGCTCCGTGGCCGCGAAATACGCACCTTCGGCCTTCACGAGCGAGTGCCACTCGCGCAGCGAACGCCCGCTGTACGCCTTGATGCGCCGCTCCACCTGTCGCGCGCTATGCGAGCGTCCCCATTCGCGCGCCTGCCATGCAAGACGCTTAGCGCGCTCAACGCGGCGAGCGGCGCATGCGCCATGCCGTGAAGCACCATCTTTTTGCACCATGTTTACGGGCTTCGTTCTACGCTGTACGAAGGCGATCACTGGATCGATCTCCGTGCTTCCGTGCTCACGCGGCAACGCTGAGCCCCATTCTGGCGAGAGCGAACGTGCTGAAAATACTGATTCCCATTTTTGACCGGCGCGGCGCTGCAGAGGCGGCACGTCACAGTGCTTTACTGTTCGCCGAACATTGCGTGGCTGAAGTCGAAATCCTGGAGGTCCTTGAAGACGTCACCATCGAGCGCACCAGCGCGTTCTGGTCGGAAGACGAGTTGCGTGAACAAAGTCAGCGCCACCTGAGCCACGCGCTCAGCGAAACCTGCGCGATTCTCGACGACGCCGGAGTGCCCTACACATCGAGCTATATTTGCGGCCCGTTCGTGCGGAGCGTGTCCCGCTGCGTTGAAAGCGGACATGCCGACATCGTCGTCGTCGACGCCAGCCATCTCGGCATGCTGCGCAAGCTGGGCATGCTCATGAAGGTCTGGCGGCTGCGCGCAACGCCCGTCACGCTGCTGCATTGAGGTGCCGTCTCTCTCATCCCACGCTCATCAAGTGAAGCCGGGGCATTCATGATCGCAACAGAAGAACACGACGAATGGCTCAGCCTGGATCCGTCTGAAATGGTCCGGCTCCAGATCCGGCGATTTAACATCCATCGCGATTCATCGGAACTGATCGCGAAGCTGCTTCGCAGCGCCGCTTCCAGTCTCGACAGGAAAGAGGAAATTAGCAGCTACTACGCAAGCCGCGAATCCGGCCGGCGGCGAAGCGCGAAAGCAGAGGCGTGCTTTATCGCCGCGTGCAAGGGTCAACTCGTGGGAACGCTGACCATAGAGGGGACTAATCTCTCCTCACCCTGCCGCCACTACCGGCGCCAGGACGTTGCAACGATTCACCGGTACGGCGTCGATCCACGTTGGCAACACCTGGGCATCGGCCGGGCATTACTGTCATTCGCCAATCGATGGGCAGCAGCCTTGGGTTATGCGCAACTGGCTCTCGATACCCCAGTTGCCGCGGGCAGTCTTCTCGACTTCTACCATACGTTAGGGTTCAGGCTCGTCGATACGGTCCACTTCCCCGGGTGCGCCGATGACGGCGCCGTGCTCAGTCGTCCGACCTTAATTGGCTGGCGGCATGCTCCTGCGTCGCACGCTAGCCGTCGCTTGCAGAACAATCGATAACGGATATTGAGCGGCGCCATATTCACTATCCTCTGGATGGCTTTACGCTCTTTTTACTTGCCGCAAAAAGATAGCGCATTAAAATATTGCGGTAATCCAATACGGAGATGTTCCATGAACATCCGATGTCCTCGCCCCCCTGGTTGTTCCTCTGCCTGACAGACAAGACGTCTGAGCCTTCTCCTCAAGCCGCCGTCTTGCCAGCAGGCGAACGGTGCGCGTCCCGGCAGCATTTCCGCGTGACCTTCTTTGTCATCTGAGCACCGCAATTGCGGTTGATCAGCCGTGGGCTTGTACCCGATCGGTTCGCACGTCACTGCAATGCGCAAAGCACCCTCATTCCGCTCGGCCATTCCCCGAGTGGAAATCAACAGCAGTCGATTCAGGAGCTTTTTCCATGTTTGAAATTAACAAGAACTACACTCGCGAATTCATTCACCAGGTCTGCGGTGGGAACAAGCAGGCATTTCTTCCCACGAAGAACGGAAAGGTCGTGGCCGCTTGTTTGCGGACGGACCTCAATCCGCAAGCGCCGGATGTCATCATCTGCAACAGCAGTGCTTCTGCGAATGCGGCGGGCCGAACGCTCTCGGGACAACGCGATGCCATACCGGTATTCATCAAGACGGACACCGACTCGTACCGGTTTGCAGGCCTGTTTGCTGCGGGCGAGTCCTTCGTCACCCCGCCTTCCTGCGCGCCGTATGTGCAAAACTGTGGATTGACGTCCGCGCAGGTGTCGCGCGTCATCAGGATGCAACGCCGTTAGTGCGAGCGGATGAACGAGGTACGCCTGGCAAAAGCGAAGCCCCCGTTGACGTGCGGTCTCGGGGGATTCGCCTTGCTCAGTCGGGTCTATATTGGCGAGCCAGCCAGAACGCACTCAGAGATCCGCGGCTGCCAGCGTGATCCGCTCGTTGACGAGTAGAGGATATCGACGCTCGATTACGCGAACAAGCCTCGATTTATTGAGCGCAAATGCCAGCATGAGTTGTTTCGGGGACTCGTCCGTCGCACCCAGCTTTTCACAAACCACCTCGCAAGGCAGTGAATAGGCGCAATATCCCCATCCAAACCGATACGCCGAAAACCATACGGACGAGTCCGCGGACAGGATGGGTTCAGTGAGATAAGCAGTTGGCTGAATCATGGTTGTTGTACCTCCCACGCAAGCGTCATTACTTGAATTGCGCCGCCGCTTCGGATGCCTGAATACGCGGCTCGCCGGGGAATGCCGTCTTGATCACGCTTACGCGATCGGCCACGCGCCGCGGGTAGTCTTTAGCGCCACCACTATAGCGCAGAAGCGCGTCATGAACGTCCCCGTCGGACGCCTCGATGTAGTCGCGCAGAATCGACGAGCCGATGCTGACGTTGGTGCCCGCGTCGGTCAGATCCGAAGCATGATGGACAATGTCCCTGTGCTGCGACGGCAGGATCTGCATGAGCCCCCTGGCGCCGGCGACGCTCACGGCGAAGCGGTTGAAATTCGATTCGACGGCGATGACGGCGAGCAGCAGAATCGGCGAGATCGTGTCGCGTCGTGCGGCTTGCAGCACCGCCTCACCGATTCTCAACGCATCGTGCAGGCCGATATGAAACCGCACGTTCAACACGGTCGCGATGTCTTCGGCTGTCGGTATGCCCTGTGGGACGGCGTCGCAGGCCGGCTCGGGCGGCGCAACGACCGATGCGTCGGCGCCATAGGTCGTTCCATTGAACGCACCAGCCACCAGGATCGCCGCCAGAACGAGAGAGCGAAGGCCATGCGAACGAGCGCCTCGCCGATCACCGGGATTGTTGTTCATATGCGTTAGCGCTTTACTGATCAAACTCCTTGAAAGGCTACGCCGGTCGACCGAACAATTTCAGAAAAAGGTGGCTCTCCTACGAAAAAATTGCGTAAACACGCCTGGGTAGAAAGCGGGGATCGCTCAATGCGAAATGCTCTCCAGCGACTTGCCGAGCGTGCGGGGCCCCATCAAGCCGATGGACACCATCACGAGCGCCATCGCCCCCGCTATGAAAACGAACACGCCTGTCACGCTGAACTCCTTGAGCGTAAAGGCGATGACGAAGGAACTAAACACCGCCGAGAGCCGGTTCCACGAATAGACGAAGCCCACGGCACGCGCACGGATGGCGGTGGGGTAAAGCTCCTGCTGGTATGTGTGATAGGTGAACGAAATGATATTGCCGGCGAGCGTCAGCAGCACGCCGAGCGTCACGATCGCGACCGCCGCCGACGCCTGGCTGAACAGCAGCCCGCTCACGATATTGATCGCCGCCATGCCGACGATCACATGCTTGCGCTCGAAGCGGTCGGCAATCCAGTAGCCGAGCAGCGGTCCCAGCGGCGCGGCAAGACCGATCACCGTGGTGTACATGAGGCTCGACGTGACCGTAATACCTTGCTTCACGAGCAGCGTGGGCACCCAGTTCGCGAAGCCGTAAAAGCCCACTGTCTGGAAGATATGGAGACGATGAGCATGACGGTGCGTTTGCCGTATGGCGGCTTCCACATGTCCGCGAAACCGGCTTTTCGCGGCACCGGGTCGGCCGGGCCGACCGCAGGCAGCGGCGCTCCGTTCGCGAAGTGCCACGAATCCAGCGCGCCGGGAATCCTGCCGCTCGCGGATATCCCCACGTCCGCGCGATCCTCCATACAGGCCCGCACGACTTCGTCACTGATCTGCTCGGTCAGGGCGATCTGCACGAGCGGGTAGCGCGCCTGAAAGACCTTGAGCCATTCCGGCAGAAAACCAACGATCGCGGACGCGTTGGCGAACAGGCGCACCACACCCGCCACCTCGCCACTGAGCGAGTGAACCTCACGCGCCAGCGACTGCAACTGGTCGTGTACCGCCACCGCGCGTGAAAACGCGTGCCGGCCCGCCTCCGTCAATTCGACGCCCGACGGCGAGCGGATCAGCAAAGGCAGCCCCATCGCCGCTTCCAGATCCGCCATGCGGCGGCTCAGTGCCGACGGCGCAATGGGGTTGCGGCTGGCCGCTCGGGCAATGGAGCCTTCCTCCACGACCGGGATGAACAACTCGAGGCTATAGGGATCGATTCGCATGGCCGCAATACTATCAGCAGAGTCAATTAACGTCCGACCCGATTTAATTAGAAAGCCATTTAAAAGGGAAATATAGACCAAAGAATTAATTACATCCGTGCACTTCAGACCGTCCCAGAACTGCCGATATTGCGGGCAATAGCAGGTGAAACACGCAATCTATGCAGTAAGCATTACCGTCCGCATTTGAGGTAATTAATACCTTGCTATTGGCGGAAATTGACTAAGTCTCGGTAATTGAAACTAGAGAGAATTCGTGTGACATTTTGTTACGTCTGATTTTCACATGCCAGGGGGAATTATCGGTAATATCCGCCGCGCGTCTGACTTCAAGCAGTGACTTCGTAATCTTCGTCCGAAAAAATTGCGCACGTCTCCCTCCTTCAGGGATCCAGCGCAGGGACGAAATTCCCGACGGGGCAGCCGTAGCGAGGGTGCAATATTTACCCGCGCGAAAGCAAAAGGACAGATACGCAGGTTCGCGCAATAGCGCGAGCCGCGCGGTGCACGTAGCGGGCGCAGGGCTCACCGAGCCGTCGTGCAGCGTCCGTTAAATCTCATTCTTCAGACCTTAGCCAGCATCTGAGCGCCATTGCGCGCCGTCG
Source organism: Paraburkholderia sp. CNPSo 3076 (assembly GCF_026343935.1). NCBI lineage: Bacteria > Pseudomonadati > Pseudomonadota > Betaproteobacteria > Burkholderiales > Burkholderiaceae > Paraburkholderia > Paraburkholderia sp. CNPSo 3076. The sequence goes on from NZ_JAPMAL010000031.1 coordinate 67,850, forward strand.
CCGGCTGGGCGTCGTTTTGTCTTTTTTTTTCGATCGATGAAACTCTTCTATCTCTTGCTGTCGTCGTCGCTATTCCTCGCGGCGTGCGGCGGTGGCAGTTCCGGAAGCTCCGGGACGGATGCGACCAATGCCTCGGCCACGACACAAAGCGCGAGTGACGCGACTGCCACGGACGCCAGCGCGAATGCGGCCACCAGCACGCGCGGCACGCTGCACTGCGGCTCCGCCGTGAAATCTAGCGCGAGCTCCAGCAGCGAGCCGGTGAGCGCCGATACGCCGACCACGCAGAGCGGCCGTATCTTCGCCTCGGGTACGGCGTTTCCCCTCGCATTCACCACCAATGCGCCCGCAGCCGACACCGTGAACTGGTCGATCAGCGACCATCTCGGCAAGGTGGTCACGAGCGGCAGCCTGCGCGTGGCGGCAGGCCCGGTGACGACCACGCTGAACTGCTCGTCGACGCTCGCAGGCTACTTTGCCGTGACCGCCAAGCTCGCCACCGCGGGCGGTCAGCTCCCGGAGCTGGGCACCCGCCCCGCCGGCACCGCGACCTTCGGCGTGCTGCCCAATCTGGCCGGCATCGTGCCGACCGTTACGTATCCGCACCAGGACCTGCATCGCTTCGGCATGCAAGGCGAAGACGACAACACTTCGGTGCTCTCTTCGCTCGGCATCTCGTGGACGTACGACCATCGCGAGCTGTACAACATGGAGCCGAACGGCCCCAACACCTTCAACCCGAACGCCAACAATCTCGACCCGTTCTACACCGCGGCCAACGTGATGCGCCTCGTGCGTCTGGACGGCATTCCCGCCTGGGCGAGCCCGACGGGCGCGTTCGAGGACGAATCGCTTCCGCCTACCGATCTCGCGTATTACCAGAACTACATGGCCCGGATCGGCACGGAATCGAACCTCATTCGGACGACTTACTTTCCAAAGCAGGCGTCGAACTACTACCAGCTCACCTGGGAACCGGACGCCCAATGGCAAGGCAATAACACGCAATTCGTGCAGCTCTATCAGGCCGTCTATCAGGGTATTCACTCGACCGATCCTCACGCAGTCGTGATGGGGCCGACTGATACGGCGCCGTCCGGCACCGCCGATCACCTCAAGGCCCTCGCGCCGCTCGGCTACGCGCAGGACATCGACGGCGTGACGACGCACGGCTACTACGACATCAACGGCAGCTCGCCTTCGTTCCCGCCCGAGCGTCAAGAAACCGATCCGGCCAACGCGTCCGGCTCGCTGATGGGGCAAATGCGCGCGCTGCGCAGCGAAATGGCGGCTGACTACAAGCCGGGCATGAAGCTGTTCAGCACGGAGCTTGGCATCAGCTACGACAACGGTTCGTCGTACGGTCCCAACTATCCGACCGGCAATATCCTGTACGCACAAGGCGCGGTGGTGGCGCGCAGCCACCTGATCGTTCTGGGCGAAGGCGCTGATCAAACCTGGATCTTCTACGGTGCGGACTTCCCGGGCCTCGTGGGCTACGGCACGTTCTTCGATCTCGCAGACGCACAGGGTCAGTATGGCGCGCAGAACATCAGCCCGAAGCCCGCGGCCATGTCCGTCGCGGCGATGACGCGTATTCTCGACGGCACCAACACGCTTGGTCCGGTGAAGAAAACGCCCTCGGGGGTCTACGCTTACGCGTTCCAGCAGCTCAGCAACGGCGCGGTCATCACGGCCCTCTGGACGCACAACAACAGCGTGTGGAGCGCGAGCGCCGGCTACAGTTCGACCTATAGCGTGGGCTACAGCCTCGCGGTGGATGCACCCGGCACGAGCGGCACGGTCACCGTGCTCGACGAAATGGGCAATCCGACGACGAAGAGCTACAGCAACGGCAAGGTCGCGCTGAGCCTGACTGAATCGCCGGTCTATGTGATTTCGCAGAACGCTTCGGTGGCGAGCGCCAATGCGACGCTGCCCACGGGCTACGTGCCGAACTGACCGAACCGGGCGGCCGCCTGGTCGCACGAAAAAGCCGTACCCTGAAGCGCCCGGGCCGCGGACACTGTTCCGCGGCCCGAGCGCCTCTTCCGTTTACCACCGGCGGGGCACGCTTGCGGCATGCGGTGCGTCCGGCGTGGCGATCTCTGTGTCGAGACTGCTGGCGGAACGATGTCGAGGCAGCAGTGCGAACCGTATGCGCGGAGCGCGGAGCCGCATGGGTCGACTATCAGGTGAACCGGACTACGTAGCGACGGCACGTAGCCGCCAGCCGCGGGCAACGGCTATTGTGAAGAATCAGTTGCTGGCGGCGCTCTCGACCCTTAAGCTTTCGACGCAGCGACAGAAATGAACGAAAATGCTGCGAACCAACTGGAAAGCAACATGAAACGACTGTTACTCGTCGCACTCACCGCCGCCTCGTTCGTGACCTGCGCTCATGCGCAAAGCGACGCGACCGGCTCGTTCGCCACCCCCGCAGGCACGGTGCAATTCGTGCGCGACGACCGCGACTTCGTGGCGGTCCTCGGCAAGGATATCTTCGACCGCTTCGACGCGAAGACGCTCGCGCATTTCGACGAAGTGGGCCACGACAACAGCACGATTACGCGCATGCTCGTGCAGACCGCCTACGGTCCGGTGCTGTACGACTTTCGACGCAATCCGCCGCTCGTGCAGCACGTGACCACACGCATGACGATCAAGCGCGTGTTCTGGCAACCCGACGAAGTCGTGATGCAAGGCTCGGAGGGCTGGTTCCGGCTCAAGAACGGCGCGCTCACCAAGCTGCAATCGTCGACGACCACGTACCGCACCAACTAGCCCGGTTAAGCTTCCTTGTCGTCCTTCTCGTCACCCTGCGAGTCGCGATCCGCGATCTTCAGCTGACGCAGCTTGTGATAGAGCGTTTTCTTCGGCATCCCAAGCTCCTCGCTCGCCTGGGCAACGTTGCCGTGATGGCGGCGCAGCGTGTTCTCGATCAGCATCTGCTCGAAATACGCTAGCTGATCCGCCAGCGTCTCCCCTTTCACGGTAGCCGCGCCCGCGGAAAGCAGGCTGTCGCCGGTCAGCCCGAGCACGAAGCGGTCGGCGACATTCTGCAGCTCGCGCACGTTGCCGGGCCACGCGTGCGTCATGAGTTCGGACACCTGTGCAGCGGTCACGACCGGCGCCGGCGTGCCGAAACGCCGCGCGGCCGCGAGCACGAAATGCTCGAACAGCAAGGGGACGTCCTCGCGCCGCTCGCGCAGCGGCGGCAATTCGATCTGCGCGACGTTCAGCCGGTACAGCAGGTCGGCGCGAAAGCCGCCCTCGGCAGACACTTCGGCGAGGTCGGCCTTCGAAGCGGCTACGATCCGGCAATCCACCGGAATCAGCTCGTTTGCGCCCAGGCGCTCGACCACGCGCTCCTGCAGCACGCGCAGCATCTTGATCTGCAGCGGCATCGGCATCGTTTCGATCTCGTCGAGAAAGAGCGTGCCGCCATTCGCCCATTCGATCTTGCCAACGCGCTTCTTGATCGCGCCCGTGAACGCGCCCGCCTCGTGCCCGAACAGTTCGCTCTCGAACACCTGCTCGGGCAAACCGCCGCAATTGAGCGCCACGAAATGCGCGTCGCGCCGCGCGCTGAAGTCGTGCAGGCTGCGTGCGATCAGTTCCTTGCCTGTGCCCGTTTCGCCGGTGATCAGCACCGACACGGAGGTATCCGCGAGACGCAGAATCATCTTGCGGACCTCCGCCATGGCCGGCGACTTGCCGAGCACGAGCGCCTCGATCCCCTGCCAGTTGTGCAGCGAAGCGCGCAGGCCCTCGACTTCGAGCGTGAGCCGCCGTTTCTCGACCGCGCGCGCCACGCGGCCCGCGATCACATCGGAGGAGAATGGCTTTTCGATGAAGTCGTAGGCGCCCACACGCATTGCGCTGACCGCCGTCGAAATGTCCGCATGCCCGCTGATCAGCAGCACGGGAATTTGCGGATCGATCGCCATCACGTGGTCGAGCAGTTGCAGGCCGTCGATGCCCGGCATGCGCACGTCGGAGACGATCACAATCGGAGCGCCCGGCGCGATGTCGGCATACGCATCGGCGGCAGACGCATAGGCGCTCACCGGAAAGCCGGCCAGCGCCACCGCCTGCTCGACGCCGATACGGACATTCTCGTCATCCTCGACGACCAGCACCCGAATCTCATCTGCCATGTTCTGTCCTTTGCGGCTCGGCTGCCGCGAATTCGATCGTGAAGCGGGCTCCCCCTTCGTCGCGATTCGTTGCGGTAATTTTTGCGCCAAAGCCTTCGACGATGCGCGACGTGATCGCGAGCCCGAGCCCGAGGCCTTGCCCGCGCGGCTTGGTCGTCACGAACGGCTCGAACAGGTGCGCCAGCACATCCGGCGCGATGCCGGGGCCGCTATCCTCGATCGTGAAGCGCACACGGCCTTGCGCGTCGGGCTCACCCGCCTCGATCGCGATCGCGCGCGTGCTCGCGTCGCGCACGGCGTCGAGCGCATTGCCCAGCAGATTGACGATCACCTGTTGCAGTTGACTCGACTCCGCATACACCGTCGTGCCGGGCGCGATCCGCAAGTCGAGCCGCACCGCTTCGTCGCGGATCCGCGACTCGTAGATGAGCCGCGCATGCGCGACGGCTTCGCCGAGCGACACCGCCACGCGCTCCACTTCCGGCTTGCGCGCAAACGCCTTCAGCTCGCTCGTCAGCACCGCCATGCTGTCCACGAGGCGTCCGACGCGCTCGAGATTGGCGTTCGCCTGGGCGCCCTGATTGCGCTCGAAGAAGGTACGCGCATTGTCGCAGAGCGTGCGGATCGCGACGAGCGGCTGGTTCAGCTCGTGCGTGAGCCCGGCCGCCATCTGGCCGATCACGGCGAGCTTGCCGGCGTGCACGACCTCCTGCTGCGTGGCGCGCAAGCGCTGCTCGGTGCGTTCGCGCTCGGCGATCTCGCGCTGCATCTGCGCATTCGCTTGCGTGAGGGCGGCGGTCCGCTGCGCCACGGTCGTTTCCAGCTGGTCGTTCGCGCGCCGCAAGGCTTCTTGCGCCTTGAGCTTCTCCACGATCACGCGGCGGCGCTGCACCGCATACAGCGCATAGAGCGCGGCGATCAGGAACGCGCCCGTCACGAATGCGAACGCGAGCCGTTGCTGCCGCCGCGCGCCCGCCGTGTCGAGCAGCACCATGATCGTGTCCTGCCCTTGCGGCGCGGGGCGCGCCATCACGAGAAAGCGGGCCGTACGGCCCGCGCGGCGCAGGTCGGGGAAAATGCCGATCCACGCGCTGTCATTCCAGTCGCCAATGCGCCGGTATTGCAGCGCCTCGACGATGCGGCCCGCGTATTGGCGCGACGCCTGGATGTCGCGCTGCTGCGGCTCGGTCACCGCACGCATGGCGGTGAATTTCCATTCGGGCTGGGTCGAGATCACGATCACGCCGTTGCTGTCGACGACGATCGCCGCCTCGCCAGGCGTGCGCCACGCGGATTCGAGCGCGTCGACGCTGACCTTCACCGCGGCCGCGCCGATTGCCGTGTCGCCGTCATGAATCGCACTCGCGAAGTACAGCCCCGGGATGCCGGTGTTCGTGCCGATGCCGAAGAAGCGGCCGCGTCCCTGGGCGAGCGCGTCCTTGAAGTACGGCCGATACGACACGTTGGTGTCGACGAAGCTGACCGGCTGGTTCCAGTTGCTCGCGGCGATCACCGTGCCGTGCGCGTCGATCACGTCTACCGCGCCGCTGCCGACGTCGCTGTTGACCGCTTCGAGATAGGCATCGACCGCGGGCAACATGCCGCGCGCTTCATCGGGCGGCGCTTTGAGCAACGCGCGCACGCTGTCCTGCCGCGCCACCAGCGCGGGGACCATCTCGAAGCGTCCCAGCTCGCTTTTCAGGCTCGCCGCGTAGAGATCGAGCCGATGCTCGCCGACGTCGGCCAGCGCGTCGATCGCGCGGTTCCATGCGAACTCCACCGCGGCGGCGGCCGCACCGACATACAGCACGGCCGCCGCCGCCCATCCCCACCATGGAATGCCCTTGTAACGCATCTGCACGTTCGCCCTCGTCGATTGGCTGCCGCCAGACGGCGGGTTCAGCGGATACCGCGCGCCGGAAGCACCGGCGCCATTATCGCGAAGGCGCGCACGAGGGGCGCACAGCAGCGCGTCATGCGCCGAAATGCGCGAGCAGGATGAGCGTCACGGTCACGACGATGGCGCCGCCAATACGCGTGGCGATCTGCGCGAACGGCATGAGCTGCATGCGGTTCGCCGCGGTGAGGATCGCGACGTCCCCGGTGCCGCCCTGGCCGCTGTGGCACGCGTTCACGATTGCGGTGTCGATAGGGTACATCTTCATCAGGCGTCCCACCACGAAGCCCGTGCCCATGAGCGTGACCACGGTCGCGGCGATCGTCGCGACATTGACGAGCGTGAACGCGGCCATCAGCTTGTCCCACGGCGTCATCGCCACGCCGATCGCGAACAGCAGCGGGTAGGTGACCGCGGTCGAGAAGAACTTGTAGACCACGAACGCGCCTTCCTGCAGCGGCGGCGAAACCGCGCGCGCGAGCTTCACGAGCACGGCGAGGAACAGCATTGCCACCGGCGCGGGCAGGCCGAACAGCTTGTTCGCCATCAGGCCGATGAGGTACAGCGTGATCGCCGTGATGCCGGCCGCGGCGATGTGGCTCACGTCCACGTGCCCGCGAGCTTCGTCGTTCGACGACGCCAGTTCATCGCTCGCGCCGACTTGCAGACGACCGTTACCGGTCAGATGCGGCATGCGCTTGCCCAGCATGTCGAGCATGCCCGAGAGGATGATCGCGATCAGGCTGCCGAGCATCACGGGCGGCAGGACCTGCGCGAACAGGTCACCTTGCGCGACGTGCATGATTTCCGAATAGCCCACGGAGAGCGGAATCGCGCCTTCGCCCACACCGCCGGCCATGATCGGCACGACGATATAGAGCAGCGTGTGCTTGACGCCGAGTCCGAGCGCCGCGCCAACCGCGGTGCCAACGATGGTCGCCGCCACCGTGCCGGCCGCAAGCGGAATGAAGATCTTCAGGAAGCCTTGAATCAGCACGCGCCGGTCCATGCTGAGAATACTGCCGACGATGATCGAGGCGATGAAGAGATAGAGGAAGTTGGTCTGCTTCGTGAACTCGACCGTGAGGTGCTGCACGGGCTTGGGCAGTACGTGGTAGTACACGAGCGCCGAAGGCACGAAGGTCGCGAGAATCGCCGCCGCGCCGATATTGCGCAACACCGGCAGACGCTTGCCGAGTTCGGCGCACGTGAAGCCGCAGAAGGCGAGCACGGCGATGGCCATCGAGATCTCGCCGGGCACCTTGCCGGTGACCGCGAAGCCCGCGATCAGCGCAAACAGGATCACGTAGATCGGCAGCGGAATGATGCCGATGCGGATTTCCATCAGCTTCCACCAGCCTTCGGGCCAGAAGCGGGTTTGGGTCGTCGGGGATGATTCGGGGACCGTCTGGGTCACCTGCGAGGCGGCGGATGCGGATACGCTGTTCTGCACGGGATGTCTCCTTCGTTTTCGCGACCGGACTGCGTCGCGTCTCCGGTGCTTGTTTAATGAGGGCGGCGGCCCATCATGGGATAGGCCGCCGGGCCTCTATAAAGCAGTAGCCGTGCCAGCACGCGCCGGCCTCTCGAATAATCCGCAACACATTGATTTATTTGCAATTTTCCGGAGCGTCACTTCTCTCGAAGCCGCCGCCGATCCGAGATTTCAGAATCGGTCCGAGCCGCAGGCTGAAATCTCGGCCTGCCTCGGCCCGACCGTTGAGTGCATGGCAAGAGTGATTTTCAGAATTCGCTCTGGAACGACACCGATCGTTGGCAGAACATGGAATACCGCAATGTGAGGAGCGAGCCATGAAGATCGTCTTGCCAGGATGCGCCGTCGTTTGCGCCGCGGCGCTGTGGAGTGCCGGCGCGCTGGCCGCGCCGCCGGGTTCGGCCTACCAGACGCCTGTGCAGTTATCGAGCGGAAGGAATCTGCTTTGCAGCGTGAACGAATCACAGCCTGCCGGCGAAACGGCGGCGCTCACGCGTCGCGAGCAGGTGGAAGCCGATGTCCTCGCCACGCAGCGTTTGCGGCTCGTGAGCGGACCGGAATCGCCTTATCCCTCCGCCTATACGGCGCCGAGCGTAGCCTGCGTGAACGCCGGTTGATGCCGCAGAAAGAACGGCGGGGCTCGATTCGCCTGACGAATCGAGCCCCGCGTGCCATGAGAACGAATGAGAAGCGCGATCAGAAGCGCGTGCGCACGCCCGTCGTCACTTCGACCTGGTTGGTCGCACCGAAGGTCGTACCCACCGTGTAGCCGCCGTGCAGCTTCATGTAGTCGCCCGCCAGATACACCTCGGTGCGCTTGGACAGGTGATAGAAGATCGAGCCGTAGAGTGTTTCCTTGAAGCCGTTGTGCAGCCCGCTCGTGGGATCGAATGCGCCGAGGTTGGCGTTCGGAATATCGCCATCGACGTTATACGCGGCGTTGTGCGTGCGCATTTGCTGATAGCCGAGTTCGTAGTCGAGCGCGCCCTTCGGCACGAGCTTGAACGAGACCGTCCACGCATTGTCCTGACGCTGGCCGAGCGCCCCCTGATTGCCCCAGTAGCGGAAATAGCCCGCATTGGCGCGTACGATGCCGATCGTGTAGTTGCCGCCAACCGAGAACGCCTGGTTGGTGTTGCCGGCGCGGTTCACGTGGTTATAGAACGTCGAAGCCGTCCAAGTCGGGGCGTTGTAGCCGAGCGCGACCTGATAGTTCGCGTTATTGCCGAAGCTCGTTGAATTGCCGAACGCGTAGCCCGCCGCGGCGTAGATGCCGTTGTCAAACACCTTCTTCCACGCGACGCCGTTGCTGTAACGGGTGCCCGTTGCGCTCGCCGCGTAGAAAATCATCTGCTTGAAGTTGTTCGCGTTGGTCCAGCCGCCCTCTTCCGTCGTGAGCTTCGCGTTGCCGTACGGGTCGCCGTAAATAGCCGCGGCGTCACGCGCGATGGTGTTCTGGAAGCCCGCCGTGAGCTTGCCGAAGCGCTCGTCCTCCACGCCTACCCAGGCGTCGCGGTCGAAGAGCTGGCCCGGGTCTTCCATCTGGCCGTCGCTCACGCGGTATTCGCTTTCGAGGCGGAAGATCACCTTCGTGCCGCCGCCAATGTCTTCGGCGCCCTTCAAGCCCCAGCGGCTGCCGCTGAACCACGGTTCGCCGGCAATGCCCATGCCGATCACGTGATTGCCGTTGGCGTCCGCATGCGATTGATACGTAGGGACGCTCAGGTCGATAAGGCCGTAGAGTTGAACGCTCGATTGCGCGTGTGCGCCGCTCGCTGCAAGTGCGCCGAAGGTCGCGCCAACTGCAGCGACAGCAAGTTGTTTTCTCTTCAAGATCGTCTCCAGGGTGCTTCGTTGGAAGTTTTCATGGACCCGCTGCCATCACTCACCGGTTGCGGCGAGCCGTGTGAATCAGCGGGTGAGACGAATATTAGAGAGGTGAATCCTTCGCGATTCTTTCACGTACGATTCGTATATCTAAGTACATCCACCAATACCGGTAAATAAGCCGCCCTGCTTAGGCCGCCACCGGCTCTTTCGCGCGAAGGATGTAGCCGAGGCCGCGCAGCGTGGTGATCTGCACGCTCGACTCCGCCAGATGCTTGCGCAGGCGGTGGATGTAGATATCGATCGCGTCCACACTCGGTTCGTCGCTCAGGCTGCAGATGCGCTCCAGCAGCGCCTGCTTCGGCACAGCCTTGCCCTGGCGCAGCATGAGCGCTTCGAGGATGGAATGCTCGCGCCGACGCAGGCTGAGCGGCGCATCCTGGTGGCGGAACTCGCGCGTGTCGCAAACGTACTGCAGGTCGCCGCAGGTCAGCCAGCCCGACTTCTCGCCCGTCTGCCGCCGTATCAGCGCCTTGATGCGCGCAACCAGTTCGCGGCTGTCGAACGGCTTGACCACGTAGTCGTCGGCGCCGGCGCCGAAACACGCCACCTTGTCGTCTATCGAGCCATGCGCGGTCAGCATGAGCACGGGCACGTTATTGCGCCTGCGCCGCAAACGGTTGAGCACGTCCTTGCCGCTCAGCCGCGGCAGGCGCATGTCGAGGAGCACGAGATCGTAGCTCTGCGTGAGCAACACGGTGTCGGCGGCTTCGCCATCGGCCACGCAGTCCACCGTGAAATTCTCGGCGCGCAGCAGGTTGACGATCCAGTGCGCGAGTTCGGCATTGTCTTCTACGAGCAGCAGCTTCATGGTGCCTCCTCACCTCTCCTCATCCGGGCCAGACCGGCAAGCGCACCGTCGCGACCAGACCCACCCGCTCGGCCCCCGCGGCAACGCTCACCGAGCCGCCGTGCGAGCGGGCGACCTGATGCACGATGGCAAGACCGAGGCCCGTGCCCTCGGTATCCGCCGCGACGCGATAGAAGCGCTCGAACACGTGCGCGCGCGCCTCGGCTGGAATGCCGGGGCCGTTGTCCACCACCTGCAACATGACCTGCTCCCCTTCGCTGCGGCACACAGCCGTCACGCGGCCGCCCTTGTGCGTATAGCGAATGGCGTTGTCGATCAGGTTGGACACGAGCGAGGCCAGCAGGCCGGTGTTGCCCGCCACGTGCACGTCGTCGTCGAGTTCCGCGCCGAGATCGATGCCGCGCCGTTCTGCGGCCTGGACCATCTCTTCGAGCACGGAAGAAACGACTTCCGTGAGATCGACGCGCGTCTGACTGCGCGACGACTGTGTCATCGATTCCGCCTGCGCGAGCAAAAGCAGTTGATTTGTCAACTCCGCCATTTTCTGGCTCGTGCGGCGCACGCCCTTGAGTGCGTCGAAAAGCGCGGGATCGCCCGCGTCGCATTGACTCGCGAATTGCGTTTGCGTCGTGAGCAGCGTGAGCGGCGTGCGCAACTGGTGCGCCGCGTCGGCGATGAACTGGCGCTGCATGGCGGCATGCACCTTGAGCCGCGCGATGCACTGATTGATCGCCTCGACGATCGGCCTCAGCTCGGATGGCAGAGGATCCGGGCGGATCGGCTCCAGTTGCACGGGCTCGCGGTCGGCAACGTCGTCCTTGAGTTTCATGAGCGGCCGCAGTTCGAGCGTGAGCCCGAGCGGCACGAGCAGCGCGACGAGCGCCAGCATGAACCATTGGCGTGTAAGCTGCGGCCTCCACAAGGCGTTGACCATCGCCTCGCGCGACGCGATTGTCTTGCCGACGATCACCATGACGCGTTCGGCGCGGCCCGAGTCGTAGAGCATGCGCTCGTAGGCCACGGCGCGAATCGGCAAACCCGCATACGTGGTGTCGTAGAACACAGGCGCCTCGGCTGAGCTCGCGCGCGGCAGCGGCAAGTCCGGCGCGCCGCCCAGCAGGCGGCTATTGTCGGCGAGCACCTTGTAGAACACGTGATCCTGCCACGGCGACTCGAACAGTTCCAGCGCCGCCGGCGGGATGGTCGCGCTGAGGGAGCCGTTGTCCCAGTCGACATCTTCGATGATCGTGCGCGCCGAATCCAGCAGCGAGTGGTCCTGCACGAGATCCGCGGTCTGCCGGGCGGCATCGTACGACTCGCAACTCGTCACGACGACAAACGCGGCGAGCGGCACCAGCAGCCACAACAGCAATCGCCCACGCAGGCTATGCACCATGTCGCGCTCTCTCAGGTACCGAACCGCGAGGCTCGCGCAGGACGGCGGCTGCGGGCGTGCTTCATTTCGCGCTGACGAATTCGTTCGTGTACGTGCCGGACAGATCCACGTGCTTGCCCTTGACCGAAGGATTGAAACTCGAGAGCACCTTCAGCACGGTTGCCGGGCCGTCGGCGGGCATCTTGCCGTCTGCGGTGTACATCGGCAGCGAGGCCTTGAGTGCGCTCACGTAGAGCGCCTTGTCCTTTTGATAGTCGGCGGGCATTTGCGCGGCGATTTCCTCGGCGCTGTGCGTGTGAATGAACTGCATGGTGCGCACGAACGCGTGCGCGAGCTTCACCGCCTGAGCCTTGTGCGCCTCGGCCCATGCGTCCTGCACGTAAAGGCTTGCAGCGGGATAGGTGCCGCCGAGCGCGGCGCGCGTGCCTTCCACCGTGCGCATATCGACGAGCACCCTGGCGTCGCCTGCCTTCTGCAGCGCCGAGACGGTCGGCTCGGTCGTCATGCCCGCGTCGATACGCCCCTGCTTGATGGCCGCGATGAAGCTCGCGTCCGCGCCCACCGGCAACATGGTGTAGGCGCTGGAGGCGATGCCGTGCTGGCTCGCGAGATACTGCGTGAGAAAACTGGTCGAGGACCCAAGGCCCGTCACGCCCAGCGTCTTGCCTTTGACGTCGGCCATCGACTTGATCGTGCCGGCCGCTTTCGACGACACCACTTCCACTTCGCCGGGCACTTGACCGAACACGACGATCGCCTTGACGTCCTTGCCCTTGGTCTGCAAGTCGATGGTGTGATCGTAGAAGCCGACCACGGCCTGCACCGCGCCTGCGAGCAGTTCGTTCTCCGCATCCACGCCCGCGGGTTGCGAGAGCAGCTCGACGTTCAGCCCTTCGTCCCGGAAATAACCCAGTTGCTCGGTGAGGCGCGCGGGCAGGTAAATGAGCTTCGTAATACCGCCGACCATGATGGTGATCTTGTCGCCGGCATCGTCGGCGGCATGCGCGCCATGAAGCGCCATGGCAAACAGCAGGCCACCAGCGAGTGCGGCTCGACGCAGCGCGCCAAAACTGGATTGCATTGATTGTCTCCGTCAGGATGGGCCGGCGGCGCGATGCTCGCCACCTCGATCGTTTCGGGGATTTTAGAGATTCAAACCCTTCCCGAAGCTTTCGCGGGTCACGCGGATTTATACGGGATTTCCATGAGCGGCGGCACTATTTATGCTTTTAAACTTTCTGAATGAAAATGGCTTTTATTCAGAATGACGGCCGAGGCGCAGTCGATTCCAACAGGATTCCTGATCGATTTCGCGCAAAGCAGCGAGACCCGGTTCACGGGTATCTGCCAGGGAGAGTTGCCAGCCGGGGCTCGCGCGGGCCTAGCGCGGCAGCGCGCCCTTCATGACGCGCACCACATCGTTGGGCTCGATGCTCGTTACGTCGGTCGGCCCGATGAGCGGGGAACACCTGAAGAAGTCGTTCTCCACGTACCGGGTTCTCGGGTCGATATCGTCGCTGAACAACGCGACGGTCGGCACGCCGGCTGCGTGCGCGATATGCAACAAGCCGCCGTCCGCGCCGACGAACAGCTTGCTCTGCCCGATGAGCGCATAGCATTCGTGGATCTTCAACTTGCCGACCAGCGAGTCGAGTTTCAAGTTCCTGAATGACAAGGCAGTGAGATCGTTGGCTTCCTTGAGCCCGTTGTCCGATCCGATCAGCACATATTGATAGCGCGACAACTCGGGATCGTCATCGAGCCGGGCAAGAACGTCGGCCCACTTGCCGTAGATACGGTTCGACTCCCTGCCGCCAACCGAAATCGCAATTCTGCCGGCCCACGCTTGCGCCGGAAAATCCTGGCTTTGCGGCACATCGAGAGTTAGCCGCGAGTTCCTGTACAGCGCAGCTTCTTCGATCCCGGAATTCAGAATCTTGTTAAACGAGTAGTAGCTGAACTGAATGTGGTTGAAATTGCGGCCCGCATACCATCCAATCAAGCTCGTAAATCTCGCTTGGCCGGCATAGCGGATTTTCTCTTTAATGACTCGAATGCCGAGCTTGTTCAGAATAATGAAATCGTATTCGCCGAAATCGATTTCACGGTAATCCGTATAGACTTTCGAAAAATACCGGTCGTGGCGGAAAAGCTCGGCCAGAGAAGGATCGAGCACCACGTCCAGCTTGTACGACGTGCCGCTGAGGAGCGCGCGCCCGGACAGGTCCATCAACGCGTCGCCGAGGTTGTTGACGCCGCTGTAGAACAACAGGATCCGGGCGCCCGGACGCAACTGTGCAGATTCCGAATACAGACCCAGCTGCCGGTTCAACGAAAGGATCGACCACTTATGCAACTGCTTCTTCAGAAGCGAAAGTTTTTTATAAGCAGAAAGGCTCTCGACCTCATCCTGGACGATTTCCGGATGGGGAACGCGAAGACTCTTGCTGATAAAACCGCGGACCGTATCGACTTTCATTGTATTCAGCAGGAGCCCTGTCCAGCCCATCCGTAACCTTTGACCGAGCGGCTATTATGCCACCCGGCGCGAAGGTCACAGAACGCGCTGGACGGCCCGGGCGGAGTCTGTGATGTCCTGCCCGAAACCGGCGACCGTGTTGCAGCCCGCCAAAGCGGCCAGTGCGCCGATCATCGATACCACCACCAGAATCCGTCCGATCATGTTCAATTCCCCCTAAGCTCGATTTTTGATTGTTGCGCGGGCGGCCGCTTGTAGCCACAAGCCCGCGGAATCCAGCCCCATTTGAGTCGGCCGGAATTTCGTATTCTGCCTGTGCCGTGTCCGCGCGTGCAAAATTGGCGGCGGCTGCGGTTGCGCGCGGGGGCATTGCGCCGCCCGCGCGGGAAAGCTTACACGTGTAAGGCGCGCCGATCCGGCATATCGTGCGAGCCGGTCAGCCGGAACATCGAAACGGAGCCCTTGAGGTCGTTCGCCTGAGCGGCGAGCGCACTTGCCGCCGCCGCGGCCTGCTCCACGAGCGCCGCGTTCTGCTGCGTGACCTCGTCCATCTGCGTGACGGCCTGGCCGACCTGGCCGATGCCCTTGCTTTGCTCCTCCGACGCGGCCGTGATCTCGCTGATGACATCGGTCACGCGCCGGATTTCCTGCGTGATGACGCGCATCTTTTCGCCGGCCTCCTGCACGTGAGCCGCGCCCGCATGCGAGCGTTCGACCGATTCGTGAATCAGTTCCTTGATTTCCTTCGACGCCGCCGACGAACGCTGCGCGAGCGAACGCACCTCCGAAGCCACCACGGCGAAGCCGCGCCCCTGCTCGCCGGCGCGCGCCGCTTCGACGGCCGCATTGAGCGCGAGAATATTCGTCTGGAACGCGATGCTCTCGATAATGCCGACGATGCTCGCGATGCGATCCGAACTGGCGTTGATGTCCTCCATGGTCTGCACGACGCGCGAGACCACGGCGCCCCCTTGCTCCGCGGCCTCGGCGGCTTGCGCGACGAGTTGATTCGCCTCGCGGGCGCTGTCGGCGTTCTGCGAAACCGTGGACGTCAGTTGCTCCATACTCGCCGCCGTTTGCGCGAGCGACGCGGCCTGCTCTTCCGTGCGCTGCGAGAGGTCCTGATTGCCGGCGGCAATTTCGTTGGTCGCGGTGGCGATGGAGTCAGCCGAATGCTTGATCGTGTCGATGGTCTGCGTAAGCTGCTCCTGCATGCGCTTCATCGAAAACAGCAGGCTCGAACGGTCTTCCGCTGCGATCTCCACTACGGCGGTCAAGTCGTTGTTGGCAATGCGGTTGGCGATTTGCGCCGCGTAGGCGGGCTCGCCGCCCAGCGAGCGCAGGATGCCCCGGTTCACCACCGCCACGACCGCCGAGAGCGCCAGCGCGATCACCGCCAGAATGCCGAGGCTCCAATAGAGCGTCACGCGGAACGCCGCGTCGATATCGTCGACGTAAAGACCCGTCGTGAGAATCCAGTCCCACGGCTGATAGCTCACGCTATAGGAGATTTTCGGCGCAACGCCTTCCGAGCCGACGCGCTTGAAGGAATAGGACACGAAGCCCTGGCCTTCCTGCTTGATGACGGCAACAATTTCCTTGAACAGATAAACGCCGTTCGAATCCTGAAAGTCACCCACGTTCTTGCCGACCAGGTGCGGGCTCGCGGCATTCATCAGCAGCACGTACTGCGAATTCATAATGCCGAAGTAGCCACCCTCGCCATACTTCATGTTCTTGACGGCTTCCATCGCGCGTTTCTGGGCGTCTTCTTGCGACAACGTGCCGGCATTGGCGCGCTCGCCGTATGACTTCACCACGGCGAGCGCGATTTCCGAGGCGTGCTTTAAATCCGCCTTGCGCTCCTCGAGGCGCGTTGCCCGCATCTGCCAGGCGTCATAAATCGATACGCCTGCGAGACACACGAGGCTCAGGATCAGCGGCAACCAAAGCCTTTGCACAAATGAAAGCTTCATCAGTCTGTCGTTTTCTAATATTTTGAGGAGCGTGCCTGAGCAAGCGGCACCCCGCCTTCGCCGGCACGCATTGCGAGAGTTACTGCGTATACGGCGCCGGCTGCGTCCGCATTAGAGACAGATGACGCAACAAGCTCTTGCGAAAATCGATGCATGCGAAACAGTGCCGCTCAATGCGCCCGTGCTTCACGACAGGTGCAAGGGTTTCCTCGGCCGACTCAAACCCGACGAAACGGACGAAGAACGCGAGGTGCGCGACGCGCTGCGCTGCGTGCTCGGCCTCGCTCGCGGCACGCCGGGACCGCACCCGGCGTGGCGGCGGCAGACGGATTTCGAACCCGACGCATTCGTCGTAATCCACGGCACCTGCGTGCGAACGCAAGCTGCCGGCGGGTATTATTGAACAGTTGAAATCGCTGCAGTGCAAACTGCGCGGGCGTCGCCATTGATCCGCCAGTTTCAGGCCAATTCGACGCCTTGCGACACGTAACACAACCACGCACCACAACGGGCCCTCTCGTCAATGCGCATTTTCGGAATCAGTCTTTACGTCATCATTGCGCTACTCTTCGCAGTGCATGCCATCCGCAACCAGCAGAACATGTACTGGCTGCTGATCCTGTTCCTTTTCCCCGGCCTCGGCAGCCTCGTCTACTTCTTCGTCATCTATCTGCCGAGCCTGCGCCAGTCGCGCGGGGCGAGGGCGACAGGCCGGGCCATCTCGCAACTGGTCGACCCCAACCGCGCCGTGCGCGAAGCGCGCAACGATTTCGACCGCGCGCCGACCGTTGCGCACCGCATGCGCCTGGGCGCGGCGCTGCTCGACGCGGGCAACGCGGCCGAAGCGCTTGAGCACTACCAGGCGGCGGCCACTGGGCCGTTCGCATCCGATCCCGCCTTGCTCGAGGGCCTCGCGCGCGCGCAGTTCGCCAACGGCAATGCCGCGGCCACGCAGGAGACGCTGGAGAAGCTGTTCGCCGTCCAGCCTGTCGCCCGCCAGCAACCGGATCCCTCCTTGCTGTACGCCCGGGCGCTCGCTGCGAACGGCGCAGCGGGCACGCGCGCCGCGTTCGAAGCCGCGCTCTCGTGCGCGAGCGACGCCGCCCCGCGTTGCCTCTTCGCCGACTGGCTGGCAAAGCAGCCCGGCGACGCCGACCGCCAGCGCTCGCGCGAGCTTTATGCCGAGATCGTGCACGACGCGAAGCACTGGCCCCGCCACGCCCGCGAGCACAATAGCGAGTGGCTGCAACGGGCTCAGGCCGCGTTGAGCCGGTAGCGCAGACCTTCCTGCGAGGAGCCGCAGTGAGAGAAACCACCGTCAAGTTCAAACGTGGCATGTTCACTGCGCTCTTCAGTTGCGTCGCGCTGATCTGCGTGCACCCGTTCACGGCCCGCTACCCATGGCTGGGCATCGCCGCGTTTGCCGGCGGCGCTTGCGCATTCGTCGGCACGCAACTGGCGAGCTGGCTGTTCCGCCCGTAACGCGAGCGCAGCGCAATCACATGCGCGCGCACATGCGCCGGTAGGTGGCCGGCGTCATGCGGTACGCGCGGCGAAACCAGCGGCCGAGATGGCTCTGGTCGGCGAAACCCACTTCCGCGGCGACCCGGGCCGGCGTGTGGCCCGCCGCAAGCAGCCTGCGCGCGGCGCGCAGACGCAAGCGCACCAGGTACGCATGGGGCGAGGTGCCGAACTCGCGCTGGAACAGGCGCGTCAGACGAAACCGGTCGATGCCCGAGCTATCGACGAGTTCGTCGAGCCCGATGTTCGCGCCCATGTGCTCGTGCAGCAGGTCTCGAACGCGGGCAAGCGCGGGCGAAGCGGAGGGCGCCGCCGCGGTCGTATCGAGCAGATGGCCGCCCAGGCGCTCCAGCAAGCAGTCGAGCGCCTCGTCGCGCGCGAGCCGGCATTCCTCGCCATATAGCGCAAGAAACGCACGGCGGATCGCCTCGGTCAGGCGCGGGTCGTCAACGAGCGTCTGGCCGAAAGCGGCCGCCACGCCGCCCAGTCCCGCGATGTTGAGCCTGCGCGCCGCACGCTCTACCCACGGCTGCGGCAGGTACAACATCGCATAGGTGAAGCCGCCCGGCTCGGGCGCGTGGCCGTCGTGCAGCGCGCCCGGCTCGATCAGGATCGCCCGGCCCGGCACGCTCGTATGCAGCGACCGGTGACACTGAAAGCGCTGCACCCCCTGCTCCGTATAGCCGATCAACATGTCGTCGTGATCGTGGGGGTCGTAGGCGTGGCCGCTGAAATGCGCCCGCAAACTTTCGATGCCCGTCAGCACATCGCGCCGCGCGACGAGCCAGTGATCGTTCCGGCCCTCAGACACCGTGGCGTTCGTCATGGCCAGCCTCGCTCCTCGTTACCGGTTCCTTTCTCAAGGGCACGAGTGTACGCCAGCATGCGTGGAAGACAGAGCGTGGCCTCGGTGTCGTCAGGGCCCGCTCGACCGGGTTCAGTCGTCGAACTCGCCGGCCTGCAGCGCTTCGTCGAAATCCGTGATCCACGGGGCAAAGTGGTCGGTGTCGTAGGTGGCCGTCTTGCCGTTGGCGATCCGCGTGACAGACACCTGCCGGATCGCCGCGCGCTCGCCGCCGACGGCCGTTTTCTCGTGGTCCGAGATCCGGAACTCGCGCAGGTCGAGCCCCCGGCTCGCGAGCACAGCCTTGATGTCTTCCTGTTCGTCCCAGGAAAACTCCGCGAAGTCGTGGGCTGTCATGTTCGTCTCCTCCAAGGCGTCATCAGGGACTGCATGGCGCAACCGGCAATCCCTCGGCCTTCCAGCGCAACATGCCGCCAGCGAGATTGGCCACCTTGCCGAAGCCCGCCTTGGTCAGCAATACGCTTGCCTGCGCTGAGCGCACGCCGGAGCGGCACACCGCCACGACCGGCCGATCGCGATCGAGCTCGTCGATGCGCGCCGTCAGTTGCGAGAGCGGCACGAGCTTCGCATCGGGCAGATGGCCGAGATGGTCGATGAACTCGGGCGCCTCGCGCACGTCGACGATCTGCAGCGCCGCCGCATGCTCCAGCAGCGCCATGGGCTCGATTTCCCATACGCCGCTAAAGCGCAGCGTGAGCGGCGCCCAGTCGGGCGATTCCTGGATCGGCGCGTCGCCTTCGGGCTTGCCGCAGCGCAGGTTGGCGGGCACCGCGACGGCCATCTGCTTGGGGTGCGGCAAATTCAGGTTGCGCATGTAGCCCGCGAAGTCGCCGAGATCGACGTCGCCGCCCAGGCGCGGATTGAAGCGGCGCTCCTCCGCCACGCTCGTGACCGTGATGCCGCGATAGTCGTGCGCCGGGTAGAGCAGGCAGTCGTCGGGCAGCGAGAGGATCTGCTCGCGCACGGAAGTGAACAGCTGTTCCGCGCTCCCGCCCTGAAAATCGGTGCGGCCGCAGCCGCGTATCAGCAGGCTATCGCCGGTAAAGGCCATGCTCGCGTCGTCGAGCACGTAGGTCAGGCAGCCGCTGGTGTGGCCGGGCGTGGCGCGCACTTCCAGATACCGCTTGCCGAAGGCGATGCGATCGCCGTGCCGCAGCGGACGGTCCACGCCCTCGGCGCCTACCGCTTCGGCGAGCGCGATCTGGCTGCCGCTGCGCTCGCGCAAGCGCCACGCGCCCGTGACATGATCGGCGTGCACATGGGTATCGAGCGTCGCCTGCAGGCGCAGGCCCAGTTCCTGCAGCAGCGCGAGGTCGCGCGGCACCTGCTCGTAGACCGGGTCGATCAGCAGCGCCTCGCCGCTTTCGGGGTCGCCGAGCAGGTAGGTATAGGTGGACGATACGGGGTCGAAAAGCTGGCGAAAGATCATCGCGGCTCTCTGTCCTGGCAAACGCGTGGGTTCGCTTTGCAGTATGCCGCATCCGGTTTCGGCCCGGCTGCTCGACGTGCGCGAACTAGCCGCGTTTGTTCGGAAACGAACGAACGAACGAATCGAAAATGGAAGAAAGGTCGCCGTCAGCCGTTTATCACGTATCCCGGCGGGGTTTTTACAAGGACTGAAATCATGACCAGAATCCTGGTGTGCGCCATGGCTTGCCTTCTGCCCATTGCGGTGTTCGCGGAAGCGCCGAAAGTGGCCAGCGGCATGGTCGTCGACGATGACGGCATGACGCTCTATACGTTCGACAAGGACACGGTGCAAGGCAAAAGCGCCTGCGCCGGTGCGTGCGCAAGCATGTGGCCGGCCGCGCTCGCCGACCCCTACGACAAGGCCAGCGGCGACTGGGGGCTGATCGCTGCCGAAGACGGCAAGCATCAATGGACCTACAAGGGCCACCCCCTCTATCGCTACTCGAAGGACACGCACGCCGGCCAGATGAACGGCGATGGCTTCAAAGGCATGTGGCACACCGTGAAGCCCTGATATTATTTCGGCTACCTAATCGATCGACATTGCCAGGCTCGCCCCTGTGCTTCGGGGCGAGCCGTGGGTAGTGACGTTGCGTTGTTGTCGATCAGTCACCCGTGCGCAACGTCCAGACCGTTGCCGCATTGGTGCTGTCGTCTACGGCGGCAAACTGCGAGTGATGGTGGCTGTCCATGCCAAATGCGAGCCCGAACGCGGAACCCGCCGTGGGATCGACCGACATCTGCGCGACGAATTGGCCTTCCACGGTGAATTCGACGATCTCGCTGGGCTGTTGCGGATCGGCGTTCACGGCGTCGCCGTTGGCCGTGACGAGATGCCCGTTGGGGGCGAGCGCAAGGGCAAGCGGTCCGTGCAGGTGGGTATTGTCCTGATAGATCAGCCTCCCCACTCCGCCGCTATGATTCGCACCCGCCGCGCCGTAGACGGCGAACACCGCGTTGTCGCCCGTCGAGGCGACGTACAGCACGTCGTGTTGGCCGTCATAGGCGAGCCCCGTCGGGCCAACGACCAGAGCAGCCGGATCGGTGCGATGCAGATAGCCCGAAGCGACGATCGTCGAGGACGGCAACTCCGTCACGCCGTTCTCGCCGATCGCAAGGTCGATCCGGGCGACGGTGCCGTTGAGCACGTCCGAGACGAAGACCTTCACGACCTGGCCGCCGTCGATCACGGTGAGGTCCCAGGGGCCGTCGAGCAGCCGCGCATCTTTCAGTTCTTTCACGACCCGGCCCTGCGGATTGATGACGAGAAGCGAGCCCGGCGCGGTGACGTTCTTGCCGTCGGTGGTCGGCACGTTGCCCACCAGCACGAAGCCGCTTCTCAACACGGCGAGCGCCGTCGTGAGACCGAGGTGCGCTCCCTGGAAGAACGTCACCGGCTGGCCATTCGGAACGAGCTTCACGATCGTCGTGCCGGTGCCCTGCAGATTCGATTGCGCATTGAAGTTGGACACCACTACGTCGCCGGGTTTGAGCGTGCTCCATGAGGGCACGCCGAACGGTACGAATGCAATGCCGTACGGATTGACGTCGCCATTGGACGGCACGGTCGACGAAGTCGCGAACGCCGGCGGCAGGATCGCCTGCAGGTCGTCGGCGCGGACCGTTCCCAGCGAAAGGGCGAAGAGCCCGGCGCCCAACGCCACGTGACGCAGCCGCGGCACGAGCGCGGCCCGGTTCCTGCCGAAGTATGAACGACATGCAGACAACGAGCGAGAAGCTTTCATCTGACACCTCCTTCTCGCGGGGACGGTCCGGAACGCCAGGACGACTCGCGCGGCCAGTGAACGCACCATGCTTCGCGCGCCCCGCGTCCTGCGTAAACGATCCAGCAGCGAGGCTATTCCGCTGCGCGCGCTTCAACGTTTCGCCGTTCCGGTTTGCGCTTTCGGTGCAACCACAGGCGCCGCCAGCTGCTCCACCAGAAAGTCCACGAACGCCCGTACCCGCGACGTCAAATAACGTGCATGCGGATACAGCAGAATGAACGGCCGGGTACGCCCGCCCTCCTCGCGCAGCACTTCCACGAGCCTGCCCTCGCGCAGGTCGTCCGCCACCACGAAGCGATACGTCTGGAACAGCCCCGCCCCCGCGCGCGCGAGCGTCACGCCGGCGAGCGCGTCGCCCGACGTTCCGTAACTTCCGCTCGTGATCACATCGCCATCTTCATTGGCATTGCCGTCGAATGTCCACGCGAGATGGCGCCCACTACTTGGCAGTTCGAACTGTATGCATTCGTGCGACTGTAGATCCGCCACGGACTTGGGTACGCCGGCGCGCTTCAGATAGGCGGGCGTGGCCACCACCACCATCTCCGCGTCTTCCAGCTTGCGCGCCACCAGGTTGGAATCGGCCGGCGCGCGGCCGCGAATCGCCAGATCGAAGCCTTCGTCCGCGAAGTCGATGTTGCGGTTGCTCAGATGCGTGTCGACCTGCACCTCCGGATAGCGCTCGCGAAACGCCGGCAAGAGCGGCAGCACGCGATAGTGCCCGTAGGGCGTGGGCATGCTGATGCGCAGCACGCCAGCCGGCGTGGTCTGCTCGCCCGTGACTTCGCGTTCGGCGTCCACGAGTTGCGAGAGCGCCTGGCGGCACTGTTCGAAGTAGCGCCGCCCCGCATCGGTCAGGCGGATCTGGCGCGTCGTGCGCACGAACAGGCGCACGCCGAGCCGCTCTTCGAGCCGCGCCACGGATCGGCTCACCGCGGCGGGCGTGACGCTCGCCGCATTGGCCGCCAGCGTGAAGCTGCCCAGCTCCGCCGCCTGGCAGAACAGTTCAATGCTGCCCAGCAGCAGATCGTCGAATTTGCGTTGCATGCCCGTTTTCTCCTGATTGCTCCTGTTCGCGCCCGGTGCTTTGGTTCTATCCTGAAGCGTCCCACATGAGGCGAATGCTCATCACCACTGGAGGAGAACATCGTGTCCGTCGAACAACAAAAACTTGCCGATCTCGGTCTCGCGCTGCCCGACTCACCGCAACCGCTCGGCAACTACAAGGCCATCTGCTCTTCATCTCCGGCCAGGGGCCGCTCGTCGACGGCAGGCTGCGTTGGAGCGGACGCGTGGGCGTGGAGCTGACGCTCGAACAAGGCCGCGAGGCCGCGCAGCTCACCGCCTTGAACGTGCTCGCGCAAATCAAGCGGCACCTGGGCAGCTTCGAGCGCCTCCATCACATCGTGCGCATGGAAGGCCACGTGAGCAGCGCCGAAGGCTTTCTCGACCAGCCCACCGTGCTCGACGCCGCGCCGGACCTCTTCGCCGCCGCGCTCGGCGAAAAGGCCGGGCACGCGCGCTCCGCGTTCTCGCACCCGCGACTGCCCCTCGATTTGCCCGTCGAACTCGTGGTGATCGCGCAGATTCTGCCTGCCTGAAGCCGCCTTTCCCGCCACGTAAAGGAACATCGGCACGCGCAGCCATCGCGCGTGCCGATGTTCCCGTTTGCGTCGATCAAATGCCGCTCAAGCCCACACCGACTGCAACCGTGCGATGCTCTCACGCGTCTCGCGCTCCAGTTGCGCCACCAGTTCCGCCGCCGGCAATGCGCGCGCGAGCGGCGCGGCCTGGCCCGCCCACTGCGCGCCGTAGCCGGATTCGCCCTTGGCCTTCGCAGCGGCGATCAGCGCCTTGCCCGCGTCGTACGTGATCGGATATGACGGAACGCGCGGCGCCTTGGGGTCCTCGCCAAGCGCGGTAAAGCGGTTGACGATGCTGCGCGCAAGGCGCCCCGAGATCGCCGAAGTGAACGTGGTATGGCGCGCGGCGTCGCCGAGCAAGGCGGCGCGATAGCCTTCGTCCGCGGCGCTCTCGGGACAGGCCACGAACGCCGTGCCCAGTTGCGCCGCCTGCGCGCCCAGCGCGAGCGCGGCCGCAATGCCCGCGCCGTCCATGATGCCGCCCGCCGCGATCACGGGCACGTCGAATTCGCTGACCAGCAGGCGCGTGAGCGCGAACGTGCCGAGGCCGTCGTCGCGGGCATTCTGATCGAACACGCCTCGATGGCCGCCCGCCTCCACACCCTGCGCGACGATCGCATCCACGCCCGCCTCGACCGCCGCGGCCGCTTCATCGAGATTCGTTGCGCTCGCAAACAAATGGATGCCCGCGTCCTTGAGTTCGGCGATCACCGCATCGGGCGGCAGGCCGAAATGGAAGCTCACCACCGCCGGCTTCTCTTCCAGCAGCATGGTCTGCATGGCCCTGTCCACGACAAAGCTCGCGTAGATCTCCGAAAGCGACGCAGGCGGCTTCGCGCCGTATTGCTCGAACACCGGCGCGAGCCAGTCGAGCCACGCGCGCTCCACGGCCGCGTCGGGCGTGGCCGGGCGATGGCAGAACACGTTGATGTTGAACGGCCTGGCCGTCAGCTCGCGCGTCTGGTGGATCGCGCGGCGCGCGTTCTCCGCGTTCATCGCGGCCACGCCCAGCGAGCCCAGCGCGCCCGCATTCGACACGGCGGCGGCCAGCGCCGGCGTGGTGGTGCCCGCCATGGGCGCCTGAATGATCGGCTTCTGAATGCCAAGCGAGCGCAGCAACGCCCGTTCGTCCACTTGAGTGCTCATGTTGCGTTCCCTCCGGATGCGTTCCAGTTTCAAGCGTGAGCGCGGCGCTGCGCCCAGTGCGCGAGTCCACCGCATGCGACCAGCAGCGCGCCGGTCGCGAAGAACACGGCGTGCAGGCCGAAGTGAACGCCGATCACGCCGCCGATCACCGGGCCCACCACCTGGCCGCTGAATTGCGCCGATTGCAGATAGCCGAGCATGCGACCCGTTTTGCTTTCGTCTACCGATTGCCGCGCGAGCTTGCCGATGGAAGGCAAGAGTCCCGCGAGCGTCATGCCCATCACCACGCGCAGGCCCGCGAGCTGCCACCAGTGTGTGACGAACGCTTGCGGCACCATCGCGAGCCCCGTGAGCACGAGGCAAACGACGATCACGCGCCAGCTCCCGAAGCGGTCGGCCAGTGCGCCCAGGCGCGCCGCCGTGAGCATGCTGCCAAGCGCCGAGCATGCCATGACCACGCCCGCCACGCGCGCGAGATGCGCCGCGCCCACGCCCAGACTGCCGATATACACGGTGATGACGGGTTCGATCGACATGTTGGCGAGCAGCACCATCATCGCGGTCACGAGCAGCGCGGCCACCACCGCATAGTCGGGGCGGCGCGCGGCGCTGCCCGAACCCGCCGCCGCGTTGCGTGCGTGGGATTTCGCGTCGCTTTCTGGATGAAACTCTTCCTTCACCACGAAGATGGTCAAGAGCGCCGCCGCGGCGATCATCGCGCCGCCGGCGAAAAAGGTGCCGCGAATGCCGATCCAGCCAGGCAGCACGCCGCCCACCAGCGGCCCGATGAGATTGCCCGCGAGCGCGCCGGTGGAAAGAATGCCGAGCGCCCAGCCCGCCCGCTCGCGCGGCGCCTGGGTGCCGACCATCACCGTGGAAGCCGACGCATAGCCACCTACGAGGCCGGCGATCAGACGCAGCGCGACGAGCTCGTACACATTGTGCGCCATGCCGATCAACGACATCACCACGGCCATGCCGATGGCCGCGCGCACCAGCATGGGCTTGCGGCCATAGCGGTCGGCGAGACGCCCCCAGATCGGCGCGGTGAGCGCCGTGCCGAGGAAGGTCGCGCCGAACGCCACGCCCGACCACTGGATCACGGCGGACTGCGAGGTCACGCCGAGCTGCCGCACGTAGAGCGGCAGAAACGGCAGCAGCATGCTGAGGCTCACGAGCGTGGTGAACGAGCCGATCACGCACACGACCAGATTGCGCTGCCAGTACTGCGCGTTGCGCTCCGAATAGCCGCGCGGCTGCGGCTTTGTCTGTCGCAGCGCTGCCGCGGGAGAAGAAACGGTGGTATTCACTTGGCCCCCAACGCAGAGAAGAGATCGACGAAGAGCGCGAGCACGAGCGCCGCGGCGCCGATCGCGAAGAGCACGAGGTAGTTGCCGCCGCTCGACGAGAACACGAACGACAGGCCGTAGGCGGCAACCGCCTGCATCACAGCGAAGCTCGTCGTGGCGCGGCTCCACGCGCCCTTCACGGCGGACGGATGATGCACGAGCAGCTCGTTCACGCGGCCGAGCACCAGCGGCACGATGCCGGGCGTGAAGGCGCCCACCAGCACGGCGGAGACCATGAGCCCCGCCGGGCCGAACAGGCCGAGCGCCGGAATCGCGACCGCCGCGGCCTGCACCAGATACGCGGCGCGCAGCGCCGGACCGAAGCCCGCGCGGTCGGCGAGATGCCCCGCCGCGAGCGGACCGACGATCGCGCCGATGCCGTACAGCACCCAGAACTCGGCGCCCGCATCCACGCCGCGGCCCAGCCCGCGCGCCACATAGTCGACGAGGAAGATCATGTGCGGCACGAGCCCCACGGCATTCAACCCATATTCGGCGTAGAGCGCGCGCAGCTTCGCGCGGGGGTAAGCCTTGGCATGTTCGAAGCGCGAGGGCGCGTGAGCGTGCGCCGGCGCGCCGTGCTCGGGCCAGCCGTTCCACGCGACGGCCGTGAGCAGCAGCGAGACGACGGCAAGCCCGAGCCACGTGGCCGTCAGCCCCTGGCGCAGCAGAATCGGCACGATCGTTCCCGAGGCGGCAATGCCGAGCCCGATGCCCGTGAAGATGCCGCCGCTCGCAAAGCCGCGGCGCGCCGCCGGCACGTGCGCGAGGATCGTGGGGGCGGCGAGCACCATCAGCGCGCCGCCCGAGAGGCCCGAGGCGAAGCGCCAGACGAAGAACCAGAGGAACGAAACCGGCACCGCGCAGGCGACGAAGGCGAGGGTGGCGAGCAGCATCATCGCGCGCAGCACGGTGGCGGGCCTGGCGGCGCGAACCATCGCGCCCGCGAGCAGCGCACCGGCCAGATAGCCGCCCAGGTTGGCGGCGCCGAGGTAAGCGGCCGTCGAGGCGGGGAACCAGTGTGCGCCGATGATGGCGGGCAACAGCGGCGTATAGGCGAAACGCGCGAGACCAATGCCGATGAGGCTCGCGCTCGCCCCGGCGAGCGTGCCCCGCCAGACGTTGTAGGTCGCAGGCGCGGACGGATTCGAGACGGCTCGATGCATGGCGACTCCCGGGAGCGGATGCTATGAAGCACCCGCTGAACATGCGAGCCAGTCTAGGTTAGATCGCGCGGCGAGAGAATCGCCGCGACATGGAAGTCATTCTTCCGCGCCACGAACGGATGGCGAATGTCGCTCAGGCGAAGGTCGCTCAATCGGCGTCGGTAATGCGCCGGGCCTGCTCGAAGTACGCACGCAGCCGGGGCGCGGCAAAATCGACGAAACTGCGCACCTTGGGCACCGAAAGGCGCCCGTGCGGCGTAACCAGATTGGCGGGCAGCGGCCCATGCTCGCTGCCGCGCAGCACGATCCTGAGCCGGCCCGCCTCGACCTCTTCGGCCACGTGATAGGAAAAGAGCCGCGTGACGCCATGCCCCGCCACGGCCGAAGCCCGCGCCGCGCGTATCGTATTCACGATGAAGCGCGGCGAGAACTGCACCACCTGGGGCAGCGCGGTCTGGCGCGCCGCCGGGAAGCTCCACGAGTCGAGTCCGAAATGGGTCATCGAAATGATCGGGTGACTCGCGAGATCGGCGGGCGTCTCGATGGCCGGATGCGTGGCGAGATAGCCGGGCGAGGCCACCACCACGCGCCGCACCTCGCCCACCGGAATGGCGACTAGCGTCGAATCCTGCAGATGCGCGATGCGCAACGCCACGTCGATGCCCTCGTCGATGAGGCTCGCGGGGCGGTCGAGCAGATGCAGGCGGATCGACACCTCGGGGTTGCGCTCGATGAACTCCTCGATCATCGGGCGTAGCACCTCCTCGCCCACAGCCACCGCCGCCGTTACGCCCAGCAGCCCGCGCGGCGCGGAACGCTCGTCGGCGGCGAGCAGGTCGGCTTCTTCGAGGTCGGCGAGAATGCGCCGGCACGCCAGCGCATAGCGCTCGCCCGCCTCGCTCAGGCGGATCGTGCGTGTCGTGCGGTACAGGAGCGGCGTGCCGGTGTGCTCCTCGAGGAACGCAATGGCCCGGCTCACCGCCGCGGGCGAGCGGCCCAGCCGGCGCCCCGCGCCCGCGAGACTCCCCTCGTCGAGCGTGGCGACGAAAACCTTCATGGCGTCGATTCGGTCCATTGGGCGTTTTTGGCTGGTGGTCGCTTCGCTTTGTGAATTCCGCGTCGCTCTTCGGAGTGATAGCCGGCACTTTCGCGTCTGCCAGACTTTGTATCACGAACCCGCACGCGCGGGTTCACGCGTTCAAGCAGGCCGCGACTCGCCACAATTCTCGTGATAAGAGGCGGGAGACTGCTCAGGACCGACCGCACACGAGCCATGATTGAACTCCGCGATCGAAGCCATGCTGACCATCGCGCACGCTACTGCTGCGTTCATTTCTGCAGCATCTGCTTCTTGAGACACCGATGCGGACGCGATAACGTCGCCCGTTCCCTGTCCGCCGTTTCACGGCATTTCCGCAGTCACCATGTATCGCTACAACGAATTCGACAAGGCCTTCGTGGCGAGCCGCGCGGCGCAGTTCCGCAATCAGATCGAGCGCTGGCAGCAAGGCAAGCTGAGCGAGGATGCATTTCGTCCACTGCGCCTGCAGAACGGCTGGTACGTGCAGCGGCACGCGCCCATGCTGCGCGTGGCGGTCCCTTATGGCGAACTGTCGAGCGAGCAGCTTCGCGTGCTCGCTCGCGTGGCCCGCGAGTACGACGAGCCCGAGGCCGAGGTGTACCGCCGCGCGCTCGAGGCGCAGCGCAAGCTCGGCACCGGGCGCCTGCCCACGCACCACGCCCACTTTACGACACGCACCAACGTTCAGTTCAACTGGATACCGCTTTCGAAGGCGGCGGACGTGATGGACCTGCTTGCGACGGTCGACATGCACGGCATCCAGACGAGCGGCAACTGCATCCGCAACATTTCGTGCGACGAGCGCGCGGGTGTCGCGCCCGACGAGATCGCAGACCCGCGCCCGTTCGCCGAAATCATGCGCCAATGGACCACGCTGCACCCGGAATTCGCCTTCCTGCCGCGCAAGTTCAAAATCGCGATCACCGGCGCGACCGAAGACCGTGCGGCGACGGGCTGGCATGACGTCGGCCTGCGCCTCGTGCGCGACGAACAGGGTGAGCTGGGGTTTCGCGTGACCGTGGGCGGCGGCATGGGTCGAACGCCTATGATCGGCACGCTGATGCGTGAGTTCCTGCCGTGGCGGCACATCATGAACTACATCGAGGCCGTGGTACGTGTGTACAACCAGTACGGCCGCCGCGACAACAAGTACAAGGCGCGCATCAAGATCCTCGTGAAGGCCGAGGGCCAGCGCTTCGTCGACGAAGTCGAGGAAGAGTTCCGGCAGATCGTCGACATCGACGGCGGGCCGCACACGATCGAGCAGGCCGAGTTCGAGCGGGTCAGCCGTTGCTTTGTCGAACCGCCGAAGCTCGACACGGCACGCACCGCCGATACGCATGCCAGCGCCATGCTCGAGGCCACGGCCGCGAGCACGCCGCCACTCCGGCGCTGGCTCGAACGCAACGTCGCGGCGCACAGGGACCCGTCTCTGCGCATCGTCACGCTCTCGTTCAAGCGCGTGCTGCAGGCGCCCGGTGATGCATCCGCCGATCAGCTCGAACGCGTGGCGGATCTCGTCGATCGCTTCTCCGCGGGCGAGGCGCGTGTCACGCACACGCAGAACATCGTGTTGCCGTGGGTTCACGCCGACGATCTGCTCGCCCTGTGGCAGGCGGCATCCGCGACAGGCCTCGCAAGCGCGAACGTGCACCTGCTCACCGACATGATCGCCTGCCCCGGCGGAGACTTCTGCGCGCTCGCCAATGCACGGTCGCTGCCGGTCGCGCAAAGCATCATGGAACGCTACCAGGACCTCGATGAACTAAACGATATCGGCGAGATCGACCTGCATATCAGCGGCTGCATCAACTCGTGCGGCCACCACCATAGCGGGCACATCGGCATACTCGGTGTCGACAAGGACGGCGCGGAGTGGTACCAGGTGACGCTCGGCGGCTCGGACGGGGCGGTGCGCAGCGGCGATGCGCGTCCTGGCAAAGTGATCGGCCCGTCTTTCTCGGCGCAGGAAGTGCCCGAGGTCATCGACGCCTTGATCGGTGCTTACGTCGCGCTGCGCGAACCGCGCGGCGCATGCAACGAGACGTTCATCGAAACGGTGCGCCGCGTTGGGCTCGAACCGTTCAAGGCGGCCGCCGATGTGGTTCGAGCCACGACGGAGGGCACGGCATGAAAACCGCCTCACGCATACGTCTTCTGGACGCTCAAGATCATGCCGGCAATGTTTCGGCATCCACCTTGATCCTCCCGAACGATGCCGATCCGCTTGCCTACGCCATCGAAATTGCAGCTGCGTCGCGCGTGGAGCTTCAATTCCCGTCGTTCACCGATGGGCGCGCCTATAGCCAGGCCTACCTGATCAGGCGGCGGCTCGGCTTCGAAGGCGACCTGCGCGCGACGGGCGAGGTGCTCGTCGACCAGTTGCTGCAGATGGAGCGCATGGGATTTTCGAGCGCCGTGTTAGGCGCCGAAGTCTCCATGACGGATGCGCTTCGCCAGCTCGACCGCTTCCCCGCGTTTTATCAGGGTGATGCCCTGCGCGAGGCGCCGTGGCGCGGGAAGGCGTTGGACTGACCGCCTACAGTCGTGTGGCGTTTGAGCGCGCAGACGCCCTGTTGCGTCCCGCGAGCAGACAGATCAGCGCGGCGACCGCCAGCGCGAGGCAACCGGCGACGCCCAGCGCCGCGGCGAACCCTGTGCTGAAGCCGGCCGGAGCGATCGATGCGATCTCCAGACGGATATCGGGGGCGACACGCGCAAGCGCGTGGCCCAGGTCGCCCGCGAGCAGATTCGACATGAACAGCGGATCAATACTCGCGCTCGCCGATCCGTGACTTGCGATTGCAGCATCGATCGCTGCGCGCGTGCGCGTGGCGAGCACAGCGCCCAGCACGCCGACCGACGTGACGATTGCCGTGAAGCGCGTCGTCGTGCTGATACCCGACGCCATGCCGGTGCGATGCGAGGGCACGCACGCCATGATGGCTTTCTGCGTGTCGCCATTCAGCACGCCTGCCCCGAGGCCCGTCACGATCATGCCGAGCGCGACCCTGCCGTACTCGCCTGAAGGCGCGACAGCGGCGGTAAGCAGATTGCCGGCGCCGACGAGACAGAGGCCAACCGGGAGCGTCGACGCGGCGCCGTCGAGGCGCCGCCCGATGCGTGCGCCCAGATACGGGCCAACGATCATGGAGAGCGCGAATGGGAGCATCCCGATGCCGGCGCGCACAGGCGTCCATTCGAACGCGTTTTGCAGATACAGCGGCAGGAACGTCATCATCACCTGGGCACAGGCTGCGTAGCCAAACATGCCGAGCACCGCAGCGACGAAACGGGCCTGCGAGAACAGCGACAAATCGATGACCGCATGCGCGAGCCGCTTTTCGACCACGATGAAGCACCCGATCAACAGCACGCATGCGCCAAAGCGCGAACCGGTGGCCACGCTGTACCAACCGTTGTCCTGCGCGCCGATCAACGCCCAGATTCCGCTAGCGAGCCCGATGCCGAACAGCAGGCTTCCCGCAAAGTCGACGCGTTGTGCGTGCGGATTGCGGGACTCCGTTACCGCACGCTGCGCGCAGAGCACCAGGACGGCGCACACAGGCAGATTGAGCAGGAAAATCCACCGCCAGCCGACCCATTGCGTGATCACGCCGCCGACGAGCGGTGCGACGGTGGTCGAGATGCCCATCGTCATGCCCCAGATCGCCCATGCCCGGGCGCGCTCGCGCGGGCCGGGGAACGCGTTGGCGATCACTGCGAGCGCCGCCGTCAACAGCATCGCAGCGCCCACGCCCTTCACCGCGCGGAAGATATTCAACGACGTCACGCTGGGCGCCAGCCCGCAGCCAAGCGATGCAAGCGCGAAGACCAGCAAGCCAAGCACCAGCATCTTCTTGCGCCCGTAGCGGTCCGCGAGTCCGCCCATTGGCAGCAGACACGATGCGAACGACACCATGTACGCGCTCACGACCCATTCGACGTCGGCGAATCCTGCGTGGAACGAACGCGCGATCGACGGCAGCGAGACCGCGACGATGTTCGTGTCCAGCGAGATCAGCGCGCAGGTCGCAGATGCCGTGGCAAGCAGGAAGCCCGCAGACCGCGGCTCGATATCGAGTCCTGAATCTTCGACAACCGCTTCCCCAACCGCTTCAATGCTCCGTTCGTTCCCCATGCGCGCTCCTCAAGCGAATATTGCAGACCTGATGCTAGCGCGCGCTGTGTTGTCTATCGATAGCAGATAAAATCACGTTTATTCATTCGTGGATGAATACGATGACACTGGAACTCCGTCACCTGCGCTGCATTCTCGCGGTCGCCCGGCATCTGCATTTCGCACGCGCGGCCGAAGAGTTGGGGATTGCGCCGCCCTCGCTCACCAAGCAGATTCAGGACGCCGAGCGCCTGCTTCAGTTCCGGCTGTTCCACCGCACCCGCCGTTCCGTGTCGCTGACCACTGCAGGAGAGGCTTATATTCCGCGCGCCACCGCCGCGCTTGCGCAGCTCGACGAGGCGCACGAGCACGGGCTGCTGGCCGAGCGCGGACAGCTGGGGCGCATCCAGATCGGCTACGTCGCCTCGGCGGTATTTGCAGGCATCATGCGCAGGACCTTGACGCAATTTCGCGACCTGCATCCCCGGATCGATGTGCAGCTCTCGGAAATCCCCATGGACGATATCCCGGCGCGACTCGTCGGCCGGCAACTCGACGTTGCCTACGTCAGACCCCCGATGTCCTGGCCCGAAGAGTTGCAAGCCAGCCGCGTGCATCAGGACGAATTCGTCGTCGCACTGCCGGAAGACTCCCCGCTGGCTGCACAGAAAACCATTGCGCCGCAGCAGTTGCGCAACGCGCGGTTCGCGGTGCCCGAGCAGGAATTAGGCACACTTGAAGTGGCGCGGCGTGGACGCTTTTCGCCTCAGGTCGAGTTGCGGCCGGGCCCGCTGGTCGCAGTAGTCGCGAGCGTGTCGCTCGGTAATACGGTGGCAATCGTTCCCGGCTCGCTATGCACATGCGTCACGCTGCCGGGCGTCGTCTACCGGCCACTGGGCGGCAAGCCCCTTCCTTCGGAAATCGCCCTGCTTTACCGCCGGCACGAGCGCTCCCGTGCAGTGCGCGCATTCCTGCAATACGCACGCACTGAAGCCGCGCGCATAGAGATCGGTCAGTGACCGTCGAGCCCGCTCTGCGCAGCGGGGAATAACGCGGGCGCAACAGCAAGCATCGCGGTGTGTCTCGCATGCACTATCGCACCCGGCGTGCCGCTCGTAACCGTACCAGGAGAAGGAACAGGAGCAACTGCCAAGACCTGGTCTTGTAAGTCAAACGATCTACACTGCACTTCAGCACAACCGAATAGATCGGCCAGCCGTTGCGGACTGATCGTATCCCGTTTGCCTTGATCATGCGGAGTCGGTGCGTGCTGTCCTTCTGTCTGGAGGTGGCCATGAAAAAGGAGAGGAAGACCGCACGGCAGATTCTGTCCGTGATCTCCCGTGAGGTTGTTTCGGTCAGCCCCGATGACACGGTGCTCGCGGCGCTGCATTTAATGGCGGAAAAGGATGTGACGACCGTGCTGGTGCTGCAGGGCAGCAAGCTTGCCGGTATCCTGTCCCAGCGCGACTACGCCCGCAAGGTCGAACTGCTCGGCCGCGACGCCGCCAACACCAGAGTTGGCGAGATCATGACCACCGAGGTGTTTTACGTGACACCCGAGCACACTTGCGATCAGTGCCTCGCGTCGATGCATACCAGGCGGATCCGGCACCTGCCGGTCATCGAGTCCGGGCGCGTCATCGGCGTGCTTTCCAGCAGCGACCTCCTGGAAGAACTTTTTCAGGAGGACGAGCATTTCATCACGCTCCTCGAGCATGACATGCTCTATCTGACGATCGATACTGGCGGCGCCTATTAGACCGCGCCCAGATCACGCGAGGTATAGCTGAGAACACGCAACCAGGCGCGACGGCTCCTTTGCAGGGTGTCCCTCCCGCAAGCGCGGCACAGCAAACTCGGCGCGATGCCATGCGCCTGAACCGCAGCGGCGACGGCCAGGAACGGGGACTGATTCGTCTTATCAACCCATATTTGTGACGGTTTCCAGCAAATGAGCCTTCGCGCGCAATTCGAGGCGGAAGGCACAGGCAGCGCAGTGTCGCGCCAGTTGATGCGAGTTGCGGGATTTAGCGTCTGAGTCCCCCGTAACCCAGGAAGATGGGTCGAGCGCACTTGCCTTCCCGGCTCAACGCCTGCCCGACCTCTTCGGTCGTATAGCCCTTCAGCACGAACGAGAGCACGCTAGCCTTGTCGTGCGCCGTACCGGTGAGGCGCGCGCCCGCCACCGGCGCGAGCACGCTCGTTGCATACGCAAACAGGTCGTGCTCGTACAGTCGTGGAGAGCTTCGCACGGATCCATTTGAATCCCAAGCCGTGATCGACTTCGATCGAATGCTTTTCGACTCGGCTATCGCTGTGGACTACGCGAAAGCGTTAAAATCGGCGCTTCCCCTTTTGCGGCAAAAGATCACTCATGAAGTGCCTCACCCCCTCGCCGGTCCTCGCTGCCTTCGCTGCCATGGCGCTGGCCGCCACGCCCGTCCTTGCCCAAACGTCGTCGGGCGATTCGAATTCGAAGCGCGACTGCGCAATCGGTTATGTGACCGGCGTTGCAGGCTCGGCGCCAAGCGTGCGCGACTATCTGGCCACGCCGGAGCGCGACCGCATTCGCTACCTGAAGGACAACGAGATTCAATGCAAGATCGCCGACGACGACAGCCACGCGTCCGGCTGCACCGGCGTCACGCTATTGAAGAACGAGAAGGTGAGCGTGTACGACGATAGCGACCCTGCCACCACCGCCATCGTCGTGCGCGTCGAACTCGATCGCGGCACCTACCCGGTGATCATCGTCGCGCCCAAAACCGAGGTGAAGTGCGACGAGTGAGCGGCTCGTAGTTAGCCTGGCCGTTAGCGTGAGCTACGCTCGCACGCGGCGATGTCCGCCTCAGTCACGCCCGCCATGCGCGCGGCATCGACGATCTGCGACCAGCTCGTCGCATCCACGGGAATGCCGTGCGCCTCGCGCGCGCGCCGCGTCGCGTCCTCGCGCTCGCCGGGCAGCAGGATCTCGTCGACGCCCGCCGCGCGCCGCGTGGCCTTCAGCCATTCGACGAACGCGAGCGCTTCCTGCTCGCGCGAAGGCGCGTCGAACGCCGCCGGATCGACGATCACCGACGTCATGCAATTGACGATCGCGTGCGTGGAGACGATGGTTTGCTCGCGCGTCGTGAAGCCGCCTGAGAGCGCGCCCGCCAGAATCTCGCACATCGCGGCGAGCCCCGAACCCTTGTGGCCCGCCACTGCGCCGCCGAATGCGCGCAGCGCGCCGTGCTGGGTATCGCTGAACAGCGCGCCCGGATCGCGCGTGGGGCGGCCGTCGCTGTCGATCAGCGCATCGGCGGGCACATCCACGCCCTTGTTGTAGGCCACGCGCACCTTCCCCGCCGCAATCGCACTCGTGGCGAAGTCGAGCACCAGCGGCGAGCGCCCCTCGAGCGGAAACGCCGCGCAAAACGGATTGGTGCCGAAGCGCCGGTCGATGCCGCCGAACGGCGCGACGAGCGGATCGCCCGCGACGTTGACGAAGTGGAACGACACGAGCCCGGCGCGCGCACATTGCTCCGCCCAGTGCCCGATACGTCCGATGTGATGCGCATTGCGCAGGCCGAGCGCACACACGCCGAGCGACTTCGCGCGCTCGATGCCGTGCTCCATCGCCTCGAACGCCGTGACTTGCCCGAAGCCGCGCCCGGCTTCGATCGTGAGCACCGCACCCGCGTCGCGCACGACCTGCGCGTGCGCGTTCAGTTTAAGCTCGCCTTCGCGGCACGACAGCATATAGCGCGGAATCATGCCCACGCCGTGCGAGTCGTGCCCAGCGAGATTCGCCTCGACGAGATGATCGGCGACCAACGTCGCCTCGCGCGCCTCGCTGCCGGCCGCGCGCCAGATGGCAACGACGAAGGCGTGCAGCGCGCGAGCCTCGATAACGACTTCTGAACCCTTTGCAGCAGTGGCATTCGACATGTCCATGACCCTGTGTATGGCAGCGGAGTAAGAGGCGGCGCTTTCTTGCTTACGTGCGCGTCGCGTAAGCCGGTTGGTCGACGCCGCTGGCCTCGGGCGCATGCAGCGGCTCGACGCGTCCGACAATCAAAAGATAGCTCACCGCGCCGAGCACGCAAAACCCGCCGGCGACAACGAGCGGAATCGTGAAAGAGCCGCGCGTGAGCTGCAGCATCACGCCGGTAAACGTCGTCAGCGCGATGCCTGCGAGATTCGACGCGAAGTTCTGGATGCCCGCCAGCGAGGCGACGTGCCGCGGCGTGGGCGCGACGTCGGCAGGCAGCGACCAGATGCTGGCTGCCGCGGCCGCGAGGCTCCCATAAGCAATCGCGAAGAGTGCGAGCATTACATAGATATCCTGCACAACGCCAGTGAGCGTGATCGCGGACGAAAGCAGCATGCCGCCCACGATGCACGTCTTGCGCGCGGCAGTCAGGCTCCAGCCGCGCTTCACGAGCGTATCGGAAAGCCAGCCGCCCAGCCAGCCGCCGGGTATCGAGGCAATGGCGGGCAAGGTGCCGAGCGTACCGAGCGACTTGAGCGAGAAACCGCGCGCCTCGACGAGATAGCTCGGGAACCACGTAATAAAGAAGTAAATGACGAAGTTCAGGCAGAAGAAGCCGAGCATCATGCCCCACACGGTGCGGTAGCGGAACAACGCGCTCCAGCGAATCGAGGCGGCGGCCGGCGCGGGGGCGCGCGGCTGATCGAGTGCGGCCCGCGCCTCGGGTTCCCGATACATCACGACCCAGCCCACGATCCACACGAGCCCAAGCGCGCCGGTAATCACAAACGACGCCTTCCAGCCCCACGCGGCCATGATCGCGGCGACGAGCGGCAGCGAGAGTGCGGAGCCCACGCGCGAGCCGCTGTCGAAGATGCTCGTGGCGAGCGCGCGTTCGTCGCGCGAGAACCACTGGCTCACGAGCTTCGCGCACGATGGATATGCCCCCGCCTCGCCCGCGCCGAGCATGAGCCGGCAACCGAACATCGCCGCGAAGCTGCCCGCCACTGCGGTGGCCGCGGTAAACACCGACCACCAGCCCACGGCGAACGGCAACGCGATGCGCGCGCCGGCCCGGTCGACGAACCAGCCATACGGCAGCTGCATCACGGCGTAAGTCCAGAAGAAGCCGCTGAGCAGCAGCCCCATGGCGGCGGGACCAATGCCGAGGTCCTTCATGATGTGCGGCGCCGCCACCGCGAGATTGGCGCGGTCGATGTAGTTGACCGCAATCGCCAGAAAGCAGAAGAAAATGACCAGCCAGCGCGATTTTTCCTTCATGGAAAGCACTCCTTCTGAATGTGGCGTCCTCTCTCCAGTGAGTGGCGGCGCCTGTCCGAATCGCTCCCGCTCTACATGACCGCCCCCAAATGCCAGGGCACGAATTCGTTCTGGCCATAGCCGTGCAGCTCGCTCTTCGTGCGCTGCCCGGAGGCCGTCGCGAGCATCAACTCGAAGATCGCAGCGCCTGCCTCCTCTACGCTTTGCTCCCCGTCCAGAATGCGGCCGCAGTTCAGGTCGATGTCCTCTTCCTGGCGTCGCCACAGCGCGCTGTTCGTGCCGAGCTTGAGCGACGGCGAAGGCGCGCAGCCGTAGGCGGAGCCGCGGCCCGTCGTGAAGCAGATCAGGTTGGCGCCGCCCGCCACCTGTCCTGTGGCGGACACAGGGTCGTAGCCAGGGGTATCCATGAACACGAGCCCCTGCGCGCGCACGGGCTGCGCATACTCGTAGGTTTCGACGAGCCGCGTCGTGCCGCCTTTCGCCACCGCGCCGAGCGACTTTTCGAGAATGGTCGTGAGGCCGCCCGCCTTGTTGCCGGCAGAAGGGTTGTTGTTCATGTTGGCTTCCATGCGCGCGCAATACGCTTCCCACCAGCGGATGCGCGCCACCAGTTTTTCGCCGACTTCGCGCGACACCGCGCGCCGTGTGAGCAGATGCTCGGCGCCGTAGATTTCGGGCGTTTCGGAGAGGATCGCCGTGCCGCCGTGCGTGACGAGCCTGTCCACGGCCGCGCCGAGCGCGGGGTTCGCGGAAATGCCGGAGTAGCCGTCCGACCCGCCGCACTGCAAGCCGACCATGAGATGACGCGCATCGACAGGCTCGCGCGTCACGCGATTCGCTTCGGCCAGCAGCGCACGCACCTGTTCGATCCCCACTGCAACCGTGCGCGCGGTGCCGCCCGTCTGCTGGATCGTCATGGTCGAGAGGCGTGCGCCGCGCTCGAGCTGTTCGGCTTCCACGAGACCGTCGATCTGGTTCGTCTCGCAGCCGAGTCCGACGATCAGCACGGCATAAAAATTGGCGTGCCGTGCATAACCCGCGAGCGTGCGGCGCAACACCGTAATCGGCTCGCCCTCGGCCGCGAGCGCACAGCCTTCGCCGTGCGTGAGCGCCACCACGCCATCCACGTTGGGGAAGGCTTCCAGCGCTTCGGGGTGGATGTCGCGACGGAAGTGATCGGCTATCGCGCGGGCGACCGTGGCCGAGCAGTTCACAGACGTCAGGATGCCTATGTAGTTACGCGTCGCGACGCGGCCATCCGCGCGCCGAATGCCGAGGAATGTGGCAGGTTGCGCGGCGGCGGGCGTGTCGTGCGCGTCCACGCCGAATGCGTAGTCGCGCTCGAAATCGCCCATCGAGAGATTCTGGGTATGCACGTGTTCGCCGCGACGGATCGGCCGGCTCGCAAAGCCGATGATCTGCCCGTAGCGGCGCACCGGTTCGCCTGGCTCGATATCGCGCAGCGCGACCTTGTGGCCAGGCGCAATCATGCCCGCGACCGTATGGTCGCCATAGAGTGTCGAGCCGGGCATCAACTGTCCGCGCGCGATGGCTACGTCATCGCGCCGGTCGAG
This sequence comes from Paraburkholderia sp. CNPSo 3076, assembly GCF_026343935.1. Classification (NCBI taxonomy): domain Bacteria; kingdom Pseudomonadati; phylum Pseudomonadota; class Betaproteobacteria; order Burkholderiales; family Burkholderiaceae; genus Paraburkholderia; species Paraburkholderia sp. CNPSo 3076. The sequence goes on from NZ_JAPMAL010000031.1 coordinate 106,930, forward strand.
GAGAATGAGCGCGGCCGAAAGCGAGGCGGGGTCGAGAAGCGTCATTGCCGGTCTCCGTAGGAAGCGCCGCGCACGCCAACATAAAGCGAGTACAGCGACGTGCTGGCTGCAATGAAAAGGCGATTGCGATTCGGGCCGCCGAACACGAGATTCGCGACAGTCTCCGGCACGAGGATCTTGCCGAGCCGCGTGCCGTCGGGCGCATAGCAGTGGATGCCGTCGCCCGCGCTCGTCCAGACGTTGCCGTGCTCGTCCACGCGCATGCCGTCGGGCACGCCCGGCGACACCTCGGCGAAGACCCGGCCGTTGTGCAACCCGCCTTGCGCGTCCACGTCGAATACGCGGATGTGGTGCGGGCCGCTCTCGATATGCGACGCGCCCGAGTCGGCCACATAGAGCCGCAATTCATCGGGCGAGAATGCGAGCCCGTTGGGCTTCGTGAAGTCGTCGGCCACGCGCTGCACCGCGCCCGTAGCGGGCGCCACGCGATACACGTGACATGCGCCGATCTCGCTCGGCGCACGAAAGCCCTCATAGTCGCCGAGAATGCCGTAGTCGGGGTCGGTGAACCAGATCGAGCCGTCCGAATGCACGATCACGTCGTTGGGCGAATTCAGCCGATGTCCTTCGTAGCGGTCGGCAATGACGGTGATGCGCCCGTCGTGCTCCGTGCGCGTGACGCGGCGCGTGCCGTGCTCGCAGGTCACGAGCCGGCATTCGCGGTCGAGTGTGTTGCCGTTGCTGAAATTCGAGTTCGCGCGGAACACGCCCGTGCCGATGCCGGGCACCCAGCGCATCATCCGGTTGTTGGGAATGTCGCTCCAGACAAGAAAGTCGCCGGCGGGAAACCATACCGGTCCTTCCGCCCACATGCAGCCGCCCGCGAGCTTCTCGAACTGTGCGTTGGGCTGCAGCAGCATGCGAAAGCGCGCATCGTGGATTTCGTATTCGTGGGGATTCATCGTTCCGGCCTCGTACCGTCAGGGTCAGGTCACGGCGACGCGCGTGACCGATCGCTCACTGCCGCGCCGGTTTATTAAATACTAGTTGAATAGGCCTGTGAAGATTTTCTTCAAGCGCCTGGAATGTGGATTACCCGTGTTTACCCGCGAGCCTGCATGGCAATCAGGTCTTGTCGAACACCTGGTCCAGGTCGTAGATGAGCAGGAACACGCAGCCCGTGTCGCTATGAAATCCTGCGTCGACAGTGCCCTGCCCGGCGACGCCAACGTATCCCGCCGCGAGCCGCCGGCCGTTTTGCACGGCCTCGCCTTCGAGCACGTAGATGAACTCGGGGCCCGTATGGCGGTGATCAGGGAACGTTGCCCCTGCAGCGAACCGGACCAGTTGCATCGCGCGGCCGTCTGCCTTGCCGAGGTTCTTGACCTCGACGCCGGGTGCGTAGCGGGAGGACACCCATGGCAGGCTCGCTGAATCGATGCATGAAAAGCCCGACGCGAGCGACGGGTCGTTTGCCATGACGGGGCCCCATGTGTGCGCTGTTGCGCGCTATTGCGCCTTCTGGTCGGCAGCGGCAAGCATGGCGTCGGCAATGCGAGACTCGCCGCTCGATTTGAGCGCTTCGCCCGCGCCGCGAATATCGCGCTCTTCCTTGTTCTGACTGAGCTTGCTCTTGCCGACCAGACGCGTGATCTCGATCTCCACGCCGACTATCGCCTTGACGAGCGTATCCGTGTAGTCCTTCGGCGCGTCGGCCATCTTCCAGGGCTTGGGCTGCGTGGCTTCGTGCGTGCGCGTCAGGCGGCCAATCACGCCGCGCACGTAGCGCTCGTCGTCGAGAATCCTGATGCGCCCGTGAGCATGGACCACGACGTAATTCCAGGTCGGCACCTGCTTGTGCGCCTCGTGCTTGCTCGGATACCAGTTCGGCGAAATATACGCGTCGCCCGCGCGGAAGATCACGAGCACTTCGTCGCCGTTCGCCACGTCCTGCCAAACCGGGTTGGCCCGCGCGACGTGCGCGCGCAGGACGCCCAACTCGCCTTCACCCGCCGCGAGTTCAAAGGGAATGTGATTGGCATCGAGCCCGCTTTTGCCCTGCGTGACCAAGGTGCCGAACGGATGTTGGGCGATGCAGTCGTGCAGGACGTCCTTGCGGTTTTCGGCGAAATGGGCTGGTACGTACATGCGTTTGACCCTGCTCGTAAGGTGATGGGTTAGCGCGGCCGATGCCGCCACAGACCGGAGTCTGCCTCAAAAGTGGTTTATTCTATAGATCCAGTTTATTCAAACTCCAGTGAACCAGAATCATGCCGAGAACCGCGCAGGCCGCAGAGATGCCATCGTTCGGCACGCTGGACCGGGAGGCCGGCAACCTCAGCCGCCAGGTGGCCGAGGGGCTGCGCGAAGCGGTGCGCAAAGGCGATCTGCGGCCCGCCGATGCGCTGCCTTCCACGCGCGCGCTCGCCGCTTCGCTCCAGGTGGCGCGCGGCACGGTGGTCGAGGCCTACGAGCAGCTGATAGCCGAGGGCTTTCTTGAATCGAAAGCCGGAGCCGGTACCCGCGTGGCGCTCGCGCTGGCCGAGCCGCCGCCCGCGCGCGAGCCCCGCGTCGCTTCATCGCAGGTGGCCCAAGCCGGGCTGCCGGAACGCGCCGAAGCGTTCGCCAGGATCGGACGCGAGTTCAAGCCGCTTCCTCCGGTGCCGTTTGCCATTTCGGTGCCAACGGGTATGACCGCGCCCGGCGACATCTGGCGCCGGCTCGGCAACCGTTTGCGCGCGCGGGGCCCGGCCTCGCCGACCGGCTACGCCGACCCGCAAGGCGCCCTGGCGCTGCGCGAAGCGATTGCCGATTATGTGCGCAAGTCCCGCTCGGTGCGCTGCGAAGCGGATCAGGTCATCGTGACGAGCGGCACCCAGCAGGGGCTCTTTCTCGCAAGCCAGGTGCTGCTGGGGCCGCGCGACCAGGCATGGGTCGAGAACCCGGCCTACCGTGGCGTCACCGCCATCCTCGAAAGCCTGCCGTACCGTGACGCCATGGTGCGCGTGAGCGTGGACGCCGAGGGTCTCGACGTCGAGGCCGGCATTCGCATGGCGCCGAAGGCGCGCGTGGCGTTCGTCACGCCTTCGCATCAATATCCGCTCGGCATGCCGCTGAGCATGGCGCGGCGCGCGGCGTTGCTCGCGTGGGCGCGCTCGGCGCATGGCTGGGTCGTCGAAGACGACTACGACAGCGAACTGCGCTACGAGGGCTATCCGTTTCCGGCGCTGCAGGGCCTCGCGCCGGATCGCGTGGTGTATCTCGGCACCTTCAGCAAGATCCTGTTTCCCTCATTGCGGCTTGGCTATGTCGTCGTGCCGCCCCATCTCGTGGATGCGTTCTGCGGCGCGCGCGTGCTCATGGACCGCCATCCGCCGACGGCCGACCAGCACGTGCTCGCCGCCTTCATGACCGAGGGGCACCTCGAGCGACACGTCCGCAAGGTTCGCAACGTCTACGCCGAGCAGCGGCTCAGCCTGATCGAAACGCTCGAAGCGCTCTTGCCCCGTGAGCTGGCCTGGATCGAGCCCGGTGATCAGGGCATGCATCTCGTGCTCTGGCTCGCCGCGAGGCTGGACGATCACCAGATCGTGCGGCTCGCGGCGAACGAGGGGATCGCAGTGCGGGCAGCGTCGCCCATGTTCGCCAAGGGCACCGCGCGCCCAGGGCTCATCCTCGGCTTTGGCGGCTTTAGCAGCGCGCAAATGAAAGCGGCCGCGCAGCGCCTCGCCGCCGTGATCGCCGCGGCGGCGAAATGAAGCGAGGCTAAGCGCTTCGGGCTACTGGATATCGCTGCGACTTGCTCAGTTCGATAGCGAGGAAGTCGACAAACGCCCGAATGCGCGTGGAAAGCTGGTGCCGCTGCGCATACACGGCGTAGATGTCCGCGCCCGGCGTTTCATACTCGGGCAGCACGACCACGAGCCGCCCGTCCGCCAGATATTCGTTGATGTCCCATTCTGCGCGCATCAAAATGCCGTGCCCGTCCAGTGCCCACTTCACGGCAATCTCGCCGTCGTTGGTCGTGAGATTGCCATTGATGCGGACTGCTTCCGATTTGCGCGCGCTGCCGCGCTCGTTCGACAGCCGCCATACGCCATAGGCTTCGTCGCCCTGGCGAATGCTGATGCAGTTGTGCTTCGCGAGGTCGTGCGGCGTGGCGGGCGTGCCCCGGCTCGCGAGATAGGCCGGCGAAGCGCAGAGCAAACGCCGGTTCGCCGCGAGACGCCGCGCGATCACGCGCGTATCGGGCGGCTCGCCGAAGCGGATGCAGACATCGTATGAATCTTCCGTGAGCGGCGGCGGCATGACCGAGAGCTGAAGCTGCACGGAAACCTGCGGATACTGCACGACGAAACGCGAAAGCGCCGGCCCGATATGACTGCGTCCAAAGCCGAGCGTCGCGTTCACGCGCAACAACCCCTTGGGATGCTTCTTCGAGCCGCCCAGCAGTTCGCCCAGCTCGTCGATCTCGTCGAGAATGCGGCGCGCGTGCTCCAGGTACACCTCGCCTTCGGGCGTCAGCATCATGCGGCGGGTCGTGCGGTTCACGAGCGGCACCCCGGCGCGCTCCTCCATTTGCGCGAGCCGCTTGCTCACGGCAGCGGGCGTGAGGCCCAGCTCGCGCGCGGCGGCGCTCAGGCTGCCCGAGGACGCGAGCGTCGAGAAAAAGCCCAGATCGGCGGGCTGAACGGTGTCGGTCACGGTCGCCACTTGTGAATTCAAGTTAAGGATGCTTTGAGTCTAGCACCGGTTTTTGAACCGGGAGTTCGGTAAAGTGAACCCACACTGGCCACACTTCACAGGAACGAGACATGAAGACCTATCGCATCGCAACCATTCCCGGCGACGGCATCGGCAAGGAAGTCGTGCCCGCGGGCAAGGAGGTGCTGGAAGCGCTTGCGAAAACCACCCAGCGCTTCGCGTTCGAATTCGAAAACTTCGACTGGGGCGCCGACTACTACCGCCAGCACGGCGTGATGATGCCGGCCGACGGGCTCGACGCCATCCGCAACAAGGACGCCATTCTGTTCGGCTCCGCGGGCGACCCCGACGTGCCCGACCACATCACGCTCTGGGGCCTGCGCCTGAAGATCTGCCAGGGCCTCGATCAGTACGCGAACGTGCGGCCCACGCGCATCCTGCCCGGCATCGACGCGCCTTTGAAGCGCTGCAAGCCCGAAGACCTGAACTGGGTGATCGTGCGCGAGAACTCAGAAGGCGAGTATTCGGGCGTGGGCGGCCGCGTGCACCAGGGTCATCCGCTCGAAGCCGCAACCGATGTGTCGATCCTCACGCGCGCCGGTGTCGAGCGCATCCTGCGCTTTGCGTTCCGCCTCGCGCAGTCGCGCCCCCGCAAGCTGCTCACGGTCATCACCAAAAGCAACGCGCAACGCCACGCCATGGTGATGTGGGACGAGATCGCGCAGCAGATTTCGCAGGAGTTCCCGGACGTGAAGTGGGACAAGGAGCTGGTGGACGCCGCCACGGCGCGCATGGTCAACCGCCCGGCTTCGCTCGATACGATCGTCGCGACCAACCTGCACGCGGATATTCTCAGCGACCTCGCCGCCGCGCTCGCGGGCAGCCTGGGCATTGCGCCGACCGGCAACATCGACCCCGAGCGGCGTTATCCGTCGATGTTCGAGCCGATCCACGGTTCGGCCTTCGACATCATGGGCAAGGGGCTCGCCAATCCGATCGGCACGTTCTGGTCGGTGGTGATGCTGCTCGATCACCTCGGCGAGACCGAAGCCGCCGCTCATGTGATGCAGGCCATCGAGACCGTGACCGCCAACCCCGCGCTGCACACGGGCGACCTGGGCGGCAAGGCGACCACCGCGCAGGTCACGGCCGCGGTGTGCGAACTCGTCGGGAAGGCGGCCGTCGCTGCCTGAACGCTAGCGTGCCGTAAAAAAATCCGACAACGGGGGCGTGACACAAAAAATACCCGCACCCCCCGCCAAAACCCTCCAAGGAGGAGACACGTGAATTCGGATACCGAAGCAATCGTTACGCACAAGCTCATGTGGCGCATCATCCCGTTCGTCATGCTGCTCTATTTCGTGAGCTTTCTCGACCGGGTCAACGTGGGCTTCGCGGCCATGACGATGAACAAGGCGATTGGCCTTTCGCCCACGGCGTTCGGGCTGGGCGGCGGCCTTTTCTTCATCGGCTACTTTCTGTTCGAAGTGCCGTCGAACCTCATCTTGCACCGCGTGGGCGCGCGCATCTGGATCGCGCGCGTCATGGTCACGTGGGGCATCGTCTCGGCGGCGTCCGCCTTTGTGACCGGCCCCACGAGTTTCTATGCGCTGCGTTTTTTGCTCGGCGTGGCGGAAGCGGGCTTTTTCCCCGGCATCATCCTCTACCTGAGCCTCTGGTTCCCGACGAAACAACGCGCGGCAGCGGCCGCATGGTTCATGGCGGCCGCGCCGATTTCGACGGCGCTCGGCTCCCCAATCTCGGGCGCGCTCATGCAATTGCCGCCCATGTTCGGTCTCGCCAACTGGCAGCTGCTTTACGTGATCGAAGCGATTCCTGCCGTGCTGCTAGGTTTCGTGGTCCTGAAGGCGCTCACCGATGCGCCCTCGAAAGCGCGCTGGCTCGAGCCGCAAGAGCGCGACTGGCTCATGGCGAAGCTCGCCGAGGAAGCGAGGGCGCGCGAGGGGCACGCCGGCCATACGGCAGGGGCGCTGAGCGCCCTGCGCGACCCGCGCGTGCTGGCGCTCGCGCTGATCTACTTCGGTACCTCGGCCGGCCTTTACACGCTGGGCCTGTGGGCGCCGCTCATCATCCGGCAATATGGCTTCAGTTCGCTCGAAACCGGGCTGCTGAATGCGATTCCGAGCATCGTCGCGGTCGTCGCCATGATTCTCTGGGCGCGGCACTCCGACCGCACGACAGAGCGCACCTGGCACGTCGTGATTCCCTGCGTGCTGGCATGCGTGGGTTTTATCTTCGCGGGGCAGGCCAGCACCGCGCTGATGATCGTGCTGGCGCTCGTGGTGGTCAATATCGGCATCAGCGCCGCAAAGGCGCCGCTCTGGGCCATGCCCAGCATGTTTCTCTCCGGCGCGGGGGCCGCGGCGGGCATCGCCATGATCAATTCGATCGGCAATCTCGGCGGGTTCGTCGGGCCCGCCGTGATCGGATGGCTGAAAACCCAGACCGGGAGCTATGCCGCGGGCTTGTATGTCGTTGGTGCGACGCTCGCGCTTTCCGCGGTCGTTACGCTGATGCTGAGCCGCAAGGCGAGCCAGCCGGTGATGGCGCAAGTGAGGCACGATCACTGAAGGGGCAGGCTCTCGCGCGGCGGCGGCGTCGCGCGGGAATCCGTATCGATACGCGCTCCTCACCGATCCCATGCGACCATGAAACGCTACCGCAACTCATGCATCGCCTTCGTCAGGCGCATGATGCGGGCGCGCAAAGGGCGCCCCTGGGACCAGACGTCGCCTGGCAACGTGGCCGACAACCTGCCCGCCTCGGAGGCCGCGCTCGCCACGCAACTGCGCGCGCTGCCCAGCCATGAGCGCATTCTCGCGACCGCGTTGCGCGCATCGCCATCGATCCTCGGCGCCGCGGCCTTCGATTACGCGACCTCCACGACGCGCACCGACATCCTGAGCGCCCCCGTGCTCGTGCACGGCCCGGACGCCTTCGCAAATTCGCGCCTTGCCGTCTTCATGCGCGCCGTACCGAAGGCCTCCGCCATCATCGGCCTTACGCTTAACTTGTTGACGCTTTCGATTTGCTTCCTCTTGTTCCGTTATTTCGGCTTCCTTGTCGATGCCGCATCGATCTTCATCATTCTTTCCGCGGTCATGGGCAGCTTCTTCACCATCTCCCTCATGGAGCCGGAAGCGCTAAAACGCATCCAGCTCCGCCAAGGCGCCCGGAACAGGCGCGTCGCTCAACACTTAACGATTTCTTCAGTTGCCGTCCATGTTTTCGCTCGTGCGGTGGGCGGATACTGCCGGCGTGTCGTTGCGTTCGTTGCGTTCGTTGCGTCCGTTGCGTTCCTTCGGAGCTTGCCGATGCACCACCCCGCCCCAATGCATGCCCCGGCGCCAGTCAAGGCGGACCTGGCGTTCGTGCGCACATTCGCGCTGCTTGTCGCGCTACAGGGCGCCGGAGAATGGATCGCGTGGATCGCGCGCGTGCCTGTTCCCGGCCCGGTCATCGGCCTCGTGCTGCTGCTCTGTCTGCTTTCAGCGGCACCCCGGTTCGAGCGCGACGTGGAAGGTCCTGCGCTCGGGTTGCTCAATCATCTTTCGCTCTTGTTCATCCCCGCTGGCGCAGGCGTGTTCGCGCTTGCCGGCGTGTTGAAGGGTCAACTATTCGCCATTGCGGTCGCCATCGTGGTGAGCACTGCCCTTTCGATTGCCGCCGGCGGACTCGTGACTTGCGCGTTGCTCGAAAGAAAGACGAAGCAATCGATGCCGTCCGCGAAGATCGAACCATGAGCGGCTGCGGCGCATTTGCGCCGGTATGCGCCGGCATGCGCGAGGAGACCCACCATGCCTGAACACGCGGCGCCTGCCTTCATCGGCGCGTGGCTCACGAGTTCGGATGTACCCGCCATCGCCGCGACGATGGGCGTCTATCTGCTCGCCTGCTGGATACACCAGCGCTGCGGCCACAATCCTTTGGCAAACCCTGTCGCGATCGCGGTCCTGCTGCTCACCGGTCTGCTGAAGTCAGGCGGCATTCCTTACCAGGCCTATTTCGAGCACGCGCGCTTCATTCATTTTCTGCTCGGGCCGGCGATCGTGGCGCTTGCGGTGCCGCTCCATCGTCAACTGCACAAACTGCGCAACGCTTTCGTTCCGCTGGTGTGCGGCCTGCTCGCCGGCAGCTGCGTGGCCGTCGTTTCGGCCGTGGCGATTGCCGTGATGTTCGGCTGCCAGCCCGCAACGGTCGCCTCGCTCGCGCCAAAGTCGGTTACCGCGGCCATTGGCATGCTGATCTCCGCCAAAGTGGGCGGCATGCCTGCGTTGACGGCCGCCATCGTGATCGCCACCGGCATTTCGGGCGCCGTCATGGGGACCTTCATCCTGGGCGTGCTCGGCATACAGCGCGACGACGCACGCGGCTTCGCCATCGGCGTGGCCTCGCATGGCATCGGCACGGCCCGGGCGTTCCAGATCAGCGAGGAGGCGGGCGCATTTGCCGGGCTCGGTATGGCGATGAACGGCACGATTTCCGCACTCGTCCTGCCCTTCGTGCTCCCCATGGTCATTGCCCACGTCACCGGGTGACCTCAGTGCTACATTACGATCCTGATTGCCCGACAACAGGAAGTCATGCAAGGCACGGAGCGCGAATGACCCCATCGGAACGGATTGACCAGCTAATCGCGGGACTCACCGACTGGCGCCGCGAAACCTTCGCCGCAATGCGCGAGGCCATTCTCGCAGCCGACCCGGCGATCGTCGAGGAATGGAAATACATGGGCAGCCCCGTGTGGTATCGGGACGGCATGATCGCCGTGGGCAATGCGCACAAGGGCAAGGTGAAGCTCACGTTCCTGGACGGCGCGAGCCTGCCCGATCCGAAGCAGCTGTTCAACGCCGGGCTCGACGGCAACGCGCGACGCGCCATCGACTATCTCGAGGGCGACAAGATCGACAAGCGCGCGCTGACGGCGCTCATTCGCGCAGCGATCGAATTCAACCAGGGCAAAGCGAAGAAAAAGGCGCCTGCCAAATCGCGCGGCAGCACGCGCGCCCGCAAAACGGCCTGACGCGAGCGCAAGGCGCCTTCGCCTCAGGCATCGGCTTCGCTCACCTCGCGAATGGGAATCACGGTGCGCTCGCCGCAATCGCGCAGCAGGTCGCGCAATTCGTTGATGACGGGAAAGACCTCGTGATTCCAGTCGGCGCCCTGGTTGTCGTGCGCGGCCTGTTCGAGTTCCACGATGGTGCGGTCTTCCTTGAAGATGCGCTCCGTGAACCAGACCAGCAGCGGCCACGCCGCGTCGAGCAGGAACGGAATGGCGGGCCTGCGGACCGAAAGGAGACCGAATGTCCGGTTCGTGCGCTGACGCGCGTCGAGCGGCACATAGACGATCCACAGGTCCATGAGGAGCGAGTCGTCGCTCGAGCGTATTTTCAGCGTTTGATACGGATATTCCGTGCGGATCGTCATCACGCTCTGGTTGCTCGGGTCCGCGCGGTTCTTGCTCGCGCCAAATACGAGCGCCTCGCCCGCGGGCTGCTTGCCCGCCATGCGCACGAACGTGTAGTCCACTTCGATGGAGCTTTCGCCGCGCCGCCGGCCTAGCGAGCGCGCCCGCATCTGGCCCATCTGGCGGCGGTGCAAGAACTGGTGATTCATGTCCATCAGGTTCTCGTGCATGAACGAGTAGTGACACTTCACCTCGCGCCCGAAACGGCGCGTCTTGTATGCCTTGTCCGTGACCGTATCCAGCACGGGCAGCGCAGTCTCTTCGGCAAGCGTGGCGTTGCCGGGAAAGACGAAGATCATGCCGTGCGCCTCGCGGCACGGATAGCCGCGCACGCCGTTGGGCAAACGCTCCCTGCCAAGGTACGGCACGTCCACGCATTGGCCCGAACAATCATAGGTCCAGCCGTGGTAGCCGCAGCGAAGCGACTCGCCGTCCACCACGCCCGCATGCAGCGGCACCTGGCGGTGGGCGCAGCGGTCTTCGAGCGCGTGCACCGCGCCTGACTCGGTGCGAAAGAGCACGATGGGCTCGCCGGCGAAATGCGTGCCCAGCGTCTTGCCGGGCTTGAGTTCGCGCGACCAGGCGAGCGGATACCAGTGATCGGGATGAATGGGCACTCGGCGCAGGTCGCGCGGTTCTTGCAAATGTGACTCGATCGTATAGCCGTCGGGGAAAGGCATTGCGCGCATGCGGAGAATCTCCTTGTCGAGTCCGTCGATATCGTCGTTATCGTCGTTCTGGAAAATCAATGGTTGGACGCAAATCTCATGCCCGATCATTCAACGCGATTGCGGCATGGGTGTCGATCAGTGTTTTGCCGGAAAGCACGCGATGATGGCGGCCTGGACCTTGACGATGGCGGCGTCGCGCAGCGAGCTGTTGCGCCACCCGAGTTCCACGGGATAGCGCGGCAGATCGATCGGACACGCGAGCAGTTTCAGGCCCGCCACGCGCGCGATCGCCTCGGCCGCGTGGCGCGGAATCGTGGCGACGCTGCGCGTGCCCTTGAGCAGAAAGGGCAACGCGGCGAAATGCGTCGTAGACGCCACCACATTGCGCTTCAGGCCCCGCGCGGCGAGCCCTTCGTCGACGATGCCGACCACGCCGCCCGACGACACCAAAATGTGCCCTCTCGATACGTAGTCGCCGAGCGTCAAGCGCCGCGGCGGGCG